>MEHH01000126.1 GCA_001940755.1 Candidatus Heimdallarchaeota archaeon AB_125 | reverse complement strand
TTGTTTTACTGCTATTTTGAAAAACAAAGAAGATGTTTTTACATTCTATTCCTTCCAGATAAAAGCGAGAAATAAGAAGACACTGGATATGACTAAAGCCCAGCTTCTGGAAGCTCCTTGGTTGAATGAAGTAGGAAAATCAAGAATAGTAACAAAACACAGTGATTGGATGCAAAGATTAAGTAAAGCCAAGGAGCTTCAACAAAGCCCTAATCTTACAATTTCATTGAATGAATTTGAAGCTGGTTGGTTATTGGAAAGACTTGGAAGAAATATTACAGATGTATATGATGATTTGTTTGAAATATTCAAAAGATGGTACAATAAAGAATCTGAAACAACCCAGAACCAAGTCTGGAATGAGTCAGAATATGGAAAAATGACAAAGAAACGTTTTTCTGAAATTTTTTCCTTTGGATTAATTCCAAAGGCTTCCTTTGCAGGAAGAACCAGAACAATATATGAAGTCAATAGTGATGAGATGCAAAATCTCATCAACATTTTCAGCAATAAGTATATGCAAATTGCATTATATTCAGACAAAAATCCTTGGTTAAATTGGGCAGGAGAACTAGCCAAAGAATTGAAGAAATTGATAATATAGAAACATCTAAACTAGCAATTAGTATTTACAAATCAAGTAATTTGTGAAAATCTATGCCTTTGTAACTCATTATATTCTTCAAACTTGTGATTTTATCTGTATCTAAGGAAACACCTGAATATTCTTTCAGGAGCTTATCTACTTCTTCTGTTGCTCTTTGATTGACTGACTTTCGACCTTTGTTTATCCACTCTTCATTAGTTGACCTGTCAATTATTTTATTAGGAATGTACTGTTCTTCTCTGAACCATTTCAGTGTATGATCATGAGATAGCAAGTGAGTTTTTTCCTCCAAATCAATCAACAGATTCTTAGCAATAGGTTCATCTCTTTGGACAATTCCTTTATTGAATCTATGTATCATTCCGCATATCTGATTATCTATGACAACTTTTTGAATACTTTGAGTTGTTTCAAAATCAATCATACCAGCTCCAGAAATCATGTTTACACCCTTGATTCCAGCCAAAAGAGCTCCCATACCAGATTCTAATCCTGATTGCATATCAAGTATCTTGGTATCTGACAAACCTAGATATGCATGAGTAGGAAGGTTGAGATATTTACCAATTTCAACATAACCAAGATCAAGGAGCATTGTATCTATAGAACCCATGGGTGTAGTAGCCTTTCGTAGATCGAAAACTGCTGGTGAACCTCCCCAAATTATTGGAGCTCCAGGTGAAACTAGTTGTGTTATAACAACTCCAGCTAGTGTTTCTGCTGCATGTTGAACAACTGAACCTAGTATTGTAATTGGTGCATTAGCTCCTGTCATCGGCATAGAAACAAATTCTGAAGGAATACCATATTTTGCTGCATCTATTATGCTCTGACATGTTAAATCACTCCATTTGAGCGGTGGTGAAGGACATGCATCAAAAATAGCTAAAGGTTTCCTCCTTAATTCCTCCTCACTTCCTCTTATAGCTACAAGCATATCTTTCATAACTTCGAAAGATTCTTTTGCAAAGGTTCCAGTAACAACTGGTTTTTGAGAGAAAATTAATGCAATTAGAAGTCTATATCTATCACCAATCTCTTCAGGAACATCAGAACAAATTATTGATGTGCTTTGAGCGTAGATATTTTCAAGTTGATCAACAACTTTTGTGAAGTTAACAAAGTCCTTTGTAACAGCTGATCTAATCTCATTTGTTTCAGGATCTAAAACATTCAATGCTGCTGAACCAGGATCAAAACAGATATTATCTCCTTCCAGTCTAACAACTAATTCACCTTCTCTATTATAAAGAGGAACTGATGAAGGAGCGGTTTTTAATGCTCTTTTAACCATATCTGGAGAAATTTTAGCACGCCTAGTTTCCAAATCAATGCTAATACCTTCATTTTGTAATAATTCTATAGCTTCTTCATTTTCAACGAAAAAACCTATTTCTTCAAGTATTTCCATTGCTTCTAAAACGACTTTTTCCTTTAGTTCCTTTTCAAGAATATTGATAGTGGGTCTCATCACAATTAACTCAAATAATTTATCAATTATATCTAGAGTAATTTGGAGTGTTTAAAAGATTATTTCTGATTAATCAAAGAAAAATATCATCTTTCAAGCTTTCTTTTATAGTAATTACCATTGAAAACAACATATTAATTATACTTTACTTTAATTAATTATAGATTCATCACAACATTACTTAATATTCCTTATATATATTTATTAATATATAAGATAATAAAAGAATAACTATTTAAAGATATGAATGGTTATATGATTGACTAACTGTAATGCTCGATTATGAAGAATTATGATATCACTATCGAAATTTGACTTCGTTTGTGATATTAAATACTGAAAACTGCTCTATTTGCTTAGAACCGTTTAAAATTAAGCAAATTCAAGGATCATACCTATTAAGTCAATGCAACAATCCTAGAAAACTATAAGGTGAAAAAAGATGTATAAAGAAACAAAATACATAGAAAACAACTATAACTCGAGATCAGTTCATTTTCACTGCTTGCTTACGAGAAATATAGTGAGTAGAATAAAATCACCCCTCTTACATAATGCTAAGTGGGTGATTAAGTGACTATTGCTGTAATTGGTGCTGGGTGTGGAGGTCAAGCAATTGCTGGTTATCTAGCAAGCAAAGGAAATAAGGTTAATCTTTACAATAGATCCGTCGATAGAATTCGTCCTCTTATGAAAAAGAAAGAAATTGAATTACAGGGAGAAATACACTCAAAGGGAAAATTAAATCTAGTTACTACTGATATTTCAGAGGCTGTGAGGGGAACAGAATTAATTATGGTCGTTACAACAGCTACTGGACATTATGATATTGCTACTGCTTTAGCTCCCCATCTTCAAGAGGAGCAAACAATTATTCTTAATCCTGGAAGAACTTTTGGCAGTTTAGAATTTATGAATGCTCTTTTAGAAGGAGGTTTGGCTGCAGATGTTACTATTGCAGAAGCTAATACTTTGATTTATGCTACAAGAACCCTAAGACCTGGTTTAAGTGAAGTCAAGGGAATTAAGAATTCAGTTTCTTTATCAGCTATACCTAATCATCGCACTTCTCAGGTAATTTCTTTGCTAAGTGAAGACTATCCTCAGTTTTATGCTGTAGAAAACTTCCTAACAACAAGTTTAGGAAATATTGGAGCAGTGTTCCATCCTACAATAACTTTGTTAAATGAAGAGAGAATAAGAAATAAGGAAACCTTTGATTTTTACAGAGACGGGGCTACAAGAGAAGTAGTTGACTATATGGAACAAGTTGACAATGAAAGACGAACCATCGCAAGAAGCTTTGGAGTAGAAGTTCAATCATTAAAAGAATGGTTGTGTGAAAGATATAGTCTCCCAAGCTCGAATCTTTATGATGCTTTACACAATAATCCTTTTTATGCAGGGTTAACAGCTCCTACAACTTTCGATATGAGATATTTAACAGAGGACATTCCTACAGGTCTTGTTCCCTTTTCTGAACTTGGTAAATCCATTGGGATCGATACAAGACATATTGATAATTTGATAGATATGGCTTCAATGGAACTGCAGGTTGATTTTAGAAGTCAAGGAAGAAATCTTAATAGGTTAGGGCTTGACGCTAGAACAATTTTTGAAGATTTAAGAATAGTGTCTGAACTTGAAACAATAACAGAATATAAAACTGCAGTTGGAGCTATTGTTGGAGGAGATTAAATGAAAAAAATCTTGGGGGCTTGCATTGGCGATTGTGTTCATATTGCTGGCATTCATAGATTCTTAAAATTAGCAGAAAGACACGGTTATGAAACAATTTTTTTAGGTCCTGCTGTAGAAAATGAACAACTCATTAATTCAATTAAAGAACATAACCCTGACATAGTAGGTTTGAGTTATAGATTGACTCCTATAGCAGGAATTAAAATTCTAAAACAGTTGAAAAGAAGAATCACTGAAGAAGGTTTAAGTGAAAGAGAATTTATCCTAGGAGGTCTACCTGAACTTGTTAAAAGCGAAAAACAAGATGGTTTTTTTAGTGCTTATTTTAAAGGAGATGATACGGATCAAGCGATTGCTTATCTTAAAGGAGGTTTTGTAGAAGATAAATTTATAGTACCTCCTCAACATATTATTGAGAGAATAGATTCAAAAAATCCTTTTCCTGTTTTAAGACATCATTTTGGTTTGCCTTCTTTAAAAGAAACAACAAAAGGAATTAGAAAGATTGCTGAAAGCAGATGTCTTGATATCATTTCTTTGGGAACTGATCAAAATGCACAAGCACACTTTTTCCATTCTGAAAGAATGAGTTCTGGTGAAGGTGCTGGAGGTGTTCCTGTCAGGACAAAAGAAGATTTTGAACAGCTTTTTCAAGCTTCAAGAGTAGGAAATTACCCCTTGATGAGGACTTATGCAGGAACTGATGATATGATTGAATTGGCTCAGCTTTATGTTGACACAATAAATAATGCATGGGCTGCAATACCTATCTTCTGGTTTAACCAAATGGATGGGAGAGGACCAATGGATTTAGAATCTTCTCTACAAGCTCACCTTGATGTAATAAAATGGCATGCTGAAAAAGAAATCCCTGTTGAGATTCTCGAATCACATCATTGGTCTTTGAGAGATGCAAAGGATGAAGTAGCAATAGCAGCAGGATTTTTGGGTGCATATATCTGTAAAAAGTTGGGAGTAAGAAATTTCATCTCACAATATATGTTCAATACTCCTCCTCAAACAAATCAGAGAGATGATTTGGCAAAGATGCTTGCTCAAAAAGAGATGATAGAATCGCTGCAAGATGATAATTTTACAGTTTATACTCAAACAAGAACTGGTTTATTTAGCTACCCTATAGATTTGGATATGGCAAAAGGGCAACTCGCTCAATCAACAATGTTGCAGATGCAACTTAATCCACATATTATTCATGTTGTAAGTTATAGTGAAGCAAATCATGCTGCTACTCCAGAGAATGTAATTGAAAGTTGTAAAATAGCAAAACAGGTAATTATTAAGTGTCTAGAGGGTCAACCTTCGATGATTTGGGATCCTTATGTTCTAGAGAGAAAACAAGACCTAATTGAAAAAGCAGAATTTATAGTTAATGCAATAAAATCTATTGGATCAATACTGGATTCTAATGTTCTTTATGAGAGCATAAATAGGAAATTATTACATGCTCCTCAACTTGATTCTTATAGAAGCAAAAAAGAAAGAGAAATTTTCTCTCATTAATTTATTTTATTCTGCGATAAGTGCAATTAATCATATCGCAATTCTCACAACCCCTTATTCCTAATTCTTTATCTACATCTGTTCCAATGTTAATAGCAAAAGAAACTGATTTGACAGGATTCATCATCATTGATTGTGTAAGTGAAACTCCTATTTTCGAACTATCAAGAATATCAAAAATGGTTCTTTGACCTTTATCCAATTCCCATTGGCAGTAACCTGGGCTGAATCTACTAGTTATATCTTTTCCTTCGATTTTTTCAGCTATTTCTTTAAGGATTTCTTGATTAATATATTCAGCAGCTTGTTCAGCTGCATGAGAAGCTATAGCATCTAGAATAACTCCTTGGGCTAGATTGCCTTTCTTCAGAAATGCTTTGCTTAAAGATTCTAACTTATTACCAATGGTAGATATTGCTAATATAGTCATTTCTGATTTTTTGAATAAAAATCTAGGTTCTAACTCCTCACTAGTGAAAATGTCATAAATAGCTCTTGGTTGAATAAGAGGAAGAGCTTCCTTTTTCATCTCTTCAATATCATCTAACAAAGATGAAGGTGCATTTCTTGATTTATCTTGTGAACTTTTATTTTGGAGTAAACGAAGAATTTCATCATTTTCTAGTTCAATGTTGAAATTATCTATGATATTCAAAATTCTACCCTCTAAGATTTTCAGCAATATTAGAAATGTACTCAGGACTAGTACCACAGCATCCTCCTACGACTTGAGCACCATTTTTAACAATTTGTACAATATCTGAAGTAAAGTCTTCTTTAGATGTAGGGTAAATGGTCTTCCCTTGAACTAATTGAGGTTTACCTGCATTGGGTTTTGCAGAAATCGGTAAATCTGTTTCTTTGGATATAATTGGAATTAGATCTATCATCTCTTCACTTCCTATTGTGCAATTACCCCCTATGACATCTGCTCCAGCTTTCTCTAAAGTTGTAACGCAATCAAATACTGAATTCCCCATAATTGTGAAATATCCTCGTTTGGTCAATTGATATGTTATAGCAGCAAATACAGGAAGGTTGGACACCTTCTTTATAGCTTTAACAGCTGCTTCTGCCTCCTTCAAATCAACCATAGTTTCTATACAGAAGAAATCCACGCCAGCATCAGCAAGAATTCCTGCTTGCTCAAGAAAGTTCTCATAAAAGTCATCTACTGTAATATTGCCAACAGGTGGTAGAAAACTACCTGATGGTCCAATATCACCAGCTATGAATTTATCTTCAGGGCATATTTCTCTTGCTAATTCTACAGCTTTTTGATTGTATTTCTCAACACCGTGACCATGTTTATGAGCTGATAATTTCATCCCTGATCCACCAAATGTGTTTGTAAGAACAGCATCAGATCCAGCATTAAAATATTCTAAATGGATTTGTTGAATCTTTTCTGGATGAGAAACATTCCAGTATTCTGGAGGTGTTCCTGGTTCTAAACCTTGATCAATGAGCAGCGAACCCATAGCTCCATCCAAGAGAACAACTCTTTCTTTTAGTAGTTCCATGATGGATTTCTTACTGCTCAGTGAAATACCTCCTAAATACCTAATACTGATTTTGCTAGTTTCACTGCACTCACAGCATTTTCAGCAGATCCATCTGCACCAATTTCATCTACCCATGTCTTTGAAATAGGCGCTCCTCCAATTAAAACTTTAAACTTATCACGAATATTCTTCTCTTTAAGCTGGTCAATTAATCGTTTTTGACCTAGCATAGTAGTTGTTAACAAGGCTGAAATGCAGATAATATTAGCGTCAACTTCAATTGCTTTGTCTATGAAAGTGCTTACTGGAACATCTGCTCCTAAATCATGAACTTCAAAACCATCAGCAGATAGCAATGAAGCTACAAGGGTTTTACCAATATCGTGAATGTCTCCTTCAATCGTTCCAATAACAACTTTTCCGAGATATCTATCCTCTTTTCCTTCTTTAAGAATTGGATCAAAAATCTCCATTGCTGCTTTCATCGCTTCAGCACTACGCATAAGCTCGGGTAGGAAAAACTCTCCTTCTTCAAATAAATCTCCTGCTTCTCTAATAGCCAAAGAGAAAGCATCAATAGCTTCGTTTAGATCTAACTTTTCATTTACAGTTTTATTAGCAAGTTTTTCTGCTAAGCCTATATCTCCTTTTAGAATAGCTTCTTTACATTCATCACCAAAAGTCAAATTCGTTTCACCATAGTTTAGCGTTATTACAGAATGCTTGTAAATTATGTATTAATTAGACTTTCTCTTTTAGTAGTAACTTGTTTTAATAATTTCATATAAAGTTCTTTGTTTGAGTTCTTTCAATAGAAGTACTTT
>MEHH01000125.1 GCA_001940755.1 Candidatus Heimdallarchaeota archaeon AB_125 | reverse complement strand
ATTTTCTTGTAATGGATGCAGACCTACAACATCCACCAGATGCTATTCCTGGATTTCTTAAACTATTGGAAGAAGATTATGATCTAGTTGCTGGAAACAGAGTTGAAATTGTTGGAAATTGGTCATTCTATAGAAAACTCATGTCATTTGTCGCAAGGTTACTCGGAAAACTAGCTCTAATATTCCGTCGAAAGAATAGAGTAAAGGATGTAATGACTGGATTATTTGGATCAAAAGCACATATTTGGAAAGAATACATTGAGGAAAATAAACACAAATTTATACTTGAAGGATACAAGGTTCTTTTTGATTTCTTGAAAACTTATCCCTCAAAATTGAAAGTTGGACATGTTAACTATGTTTTTGGAACAAGACATTCAGGAGAATCAAAAATTTCTAGAAAGGTGATATGGTTATACTTCAAATCACTTTTCTAAGCTGTTACACTCCTTCTAAAAGCTCTTTTTGATCATACACAGCTTGTAGAAATTCCTGCATTAACTCAGGATTCTTTATACCACTTAGTTTTTCGACACCTGAGGAAACATCAACAGCATTTGGTGCAAGAGTTGCAACAATGTCTCCTACATTATGAGAAGTTAATCCTCCACCAACTACAAGTGGTTTTGTAATGACTTCCTGAATATTAACAACAATATCAACTAGTTTTTTCTTTGATTCTTCAGATTCCCAGCTCTCCCCTAGTGGAAGGTTAATGTTGATTATTTGCACAAATTGATCAAGTGTTTGTATAGCTTTTATCGGATCTGGATCAAGAATATTCGATTCCAAAGTTTCTTTATCTAAGAATATTGAACCAACAATAGGAATTGTCGCAATTGATTGAAGTGCTATTAGATTATTAATATCATTGAAAAAATCCCCATTAATTTGAATCATATTTGGCTTACAAACATCTTGTGTTTCGAAGATATCATCAAGAGAAGAAGGAACTATTTCTGCAATAGTTGTACATTTCTTGATATTTGCGAAAATTCTACGAGCATCCACCATACTTACTGATCTAATTTCATTTATATTGTCAATTATTGCACCTATAGCAAAATACTCTGATACATCTACAGATAGGGCTGAATCAAAGTTAGTAACACCTGAGATTTTTGCAATCCACACTTTCAGTTCCTCAAGTGTGTATTTATGACAGTGTTTTTAATTTTTTCCTCTCAATGAAATAACTGGATGATATCTGGAGTTCATCCACGACATGGCTGGTATAATTTCCGGATATTACAACACTACTTAATATATGAATAACATTTTTCTCTGAGTTAGTATGAGAACCAAAGATACATTTCTCAATTATAAGCTCGAAAAAGCTATTGCAAGGATAAAAACTAGCAACGGATATACTGATTCTCCATTATTCTTAGAAATCTGCAATTGTCCGTCAAAAGGGGGTTCACTGTTTTACGATACTAAAAAAACAGTATACTTTGGTAAAGGTTCATGTAATAAAGGATTACTCTGTTCTAAACTTCAAAAAGACAAACATCAAGTCTTGATTAGAAAAACCGCTCCAAGGCTATTAGAACTCATACAAGAAGAGAAAGTATTAGAAAGAGAAACTATGGTGAACTTCTCGCCACAGGTTTTATCATAATATTCTATTGCTTAAATTCTCTTTCCAAGATGTTCAGTTTTTTATTCGAAACAATCAAGTATTTAAAGTGAGAATTTAAGTGAATCATAACATGAGTAATGCTGAAGATATTATCTACAAAGAAGTTATGATAAATGCCTATAAATACGGCTCAGCAGAAAAGAAAATTGTTTTAAAAAAACTAATGGCCAATTATCCAGATTTAAGAAGCAAAATGAAAGAAATTCAATCACTTTTGGATAATATTCTTTCAGAAGTTAATGAAATGCCTGTGAATAAACTACAAGAGATTGTGGAAGAAAAATATCCTGAAAGTATCATTGAAGAGAAGAAGGAAAGAGATTATCTTCCAGAAATTGTTAATGCAGTCAAAGGTGAAGTAACAGTCAGGTATCCCCCTGAACCGTCAAAACACCCTCATATTGGACAAATGCTTTCATTCTGCATTAATCATCTAATAGCTGAGAGATTTGATGGCAAAAGAATTTTGCGTTTTGATGATACTAATCCTGAGAAAGTTCAAGCAGAATTTTATGATAGCTTCAGAGAGGTTATTCATTGGATGAATCTGAAAATTGATGGAGAAGTACTAGCTTCAGATCATCTAGATTTATACTATGAAAAAGCTAAGGAACTCATTGAAAAAGAAGAAGCATTCATCTGTACATGTGACAGAGATACTATGGCAGAACTAAGAAATGAGGAAAAACCTTGTTCGTGTAATTTGGAAAATTCAATTGAAAAGAATCATGAGTTTTTCGAAAAAATACTAGAAGGTCATTTTAATCCTGGAGAAGCTGTTGTCAGATTGAGAGGAGATATGACCTCTAAAAATGCTGTTCTCAGGGATCCTGTATTATTAAGAATCTCTAATCATACTCACTGTATCCAAGGAGACAAGTATATTCTTTGGCCTATGTATGATTTTGAATCTCCCATTATGGAAGATTATACTGGTGTAACTCATATCTTACGAAGTATTGAATTTGGTAAGATGAGAGAAGAACTCCAGAGTTTAATTTCGGAAAAACTCGGACTGAAGACACCACAGTTTCTAGAATATGCAAGATTCAATGTTATTGGTGCACCAACTCAAGGAAGAGTAATCAGGGAATTAGTAGAACAGAACATAGTTACTGGATGGGATGACTATAGATTAGTTACATATCAAGCACTCAACAGAAGAGGTATTCAACCTGAAACATTCACTGAAATAATAAGAAGGGTAGGTGCTACAAAGTCAGCAACCAACATAGATTGGTCTTTAATTTCAGCAATAAATCGAAAGTTTATAGAACCTGATTCCAAACATTTCTTCTTTGTTGATGACCCAATTATGATTAAAATTAATAATCCTAAGTCATTAAAAGTTGAAATTGATTTACACCCAAATAATAAAGAACTAGGAACAAGACAGATTAAAGTTGAAGATACTCTATACTTGAGTAAACTGGATTTGAATATCCTAGATGTTGATGCAGTTATCAGGATGAAGGATCTTTACAACATAAAGATTATAGAAAAAGTATCAGATACAGAATTCAAAGCAGATATATTGAGTGGAGATTTGCTAGTCGATATCCCTCGAGTTCAATGGGTTTCAGATCCTGTTACTGTTGAGATTGTGAAGCCAGAAATGTTATATTTAAATAATCGAATAAACAAAGATAGCTTGAAGAATATTCAAGGTTATGGAGAAAAAGAATTGAAAAATCTTAACATTGGTGAGATTATTCAACTAGAACGCTTTGGGTATACAAAAGTTAATAAAATAACAGATAAAGTAAGGATGAATTACATACACGGTTGATAAAATGCCTATCGAATATGGACTATTAATTTTCTTGATTTTCATTGCTATATCATTGATAGTGGCAGCCAGAGCTGCAGTCAAGAGCAAAAAGAAAAAGAATGTTCCGAAGAAGAGATATAAGCCATATCAACCTGCAGCTCAAACGCATCCTCCGAAATCAGGTGTTCCAACTCATGAAGTCGCATCGTATGCTGATAGATCTGAATATTCAACAAGTCCAAACTCTGATTCTCGAGCAGCATATGCAAGTGCAGATGAATATTTCAGAGCTGGAATGTTTGATAGAGCAAAAGAAGAGTATCTCAAAACAGGCAGAGTCTTTGGTGCCGCTAAGTCAATTGCAGCCAAGGGAAGAGAGTTTGTGCCTGATTCAATTGAAATAATTTCTAGATATGCTCCAGAAAGAGAAGAAGAAATGGTGAGGAACCTTTCACGTTACTTTTATGATAGTGGTGAAACAGAGATTTCAGCATACATTCTTTTTGAGAAAGGTTTAGAAGAGGAAGCTGATGCAGTTTTAGCAACCATAGGAAAATCAGTAGCAGATATAACTCCAAGTGATGTTGTAGAAGTAGGAACAATTGATCAATCTATTATTATTCAAGAAGTTGAAGAGAAAGTAAGCTTGGAAGAGTTAGAGGAAATAGCAGCAGAAGCTAAAGAAGAAGAAACTGAAGTAGAAGCTAAACCTATACCTGTATCAAAAAATCTGATTACACAACCCTTGAAAGTTGCAACTTCTGATTTAGATGAGAGATGTAGTGTCTGTATGTCTCCGATCAAAGCTGGAGAAAGTTTTGTTAGATGTCCATTCTGTGAGATTCCTTCACATTTTGCACATATCGTTGAATGGATTAAAGTAAAACCACAGTGTCCCAACTGTAGAAAGAAACTTGTTTCTAGAATGTTTCAAGCATAGTAAAAAGTTAAAAACACTTCTATGAATCAAGAATCATGGTATTCTTACCTCCTTTTTCAGACACAATCATCAAAGAATATATTGACTCCAATACACAAACTCAGATTGCAGGATTTGATTTATCCATAAAAGAGCTTATTGGGTTAGAAGATGGTGGGATAGTTGATTTCGATAACACAAAAAGGGTAATTCCTGAACATAGGGTTATTCCTCCAATTGATGGAAAATGGGAAATCAAACCTGGAGGATATCTTGTTAAGTATAATGAAGTAGTGAAAGTTCCACTTAATGCTATTGGAATTGTATTACCTAGATCAAGTTTGATGAGATCAGGAGCAACTGTATGTTCTGCTGTCTGGGATCCGGGATATAAAGGGAGAGGAATAGGTTTGTTCATTGTATATGCGAATATCACTCTATATCAAAATGCAAGGGTTGCTCAGATAGTCTTTATTGAAACTAAAACTGAAACAGCTAAGGGATATTCAGGCAAATATCAAAATGAAAACATCAAAGAGTAAAAATATAAAACTAAAATGTCCATTAAGTTTATCAACTGAAAAAAAGCATTTCTTATATATAAAAAACTAATAGTTCTATCAGTAGAAGAGAAAGTGAAACCATGTCAAAGAAAGAAAAACCTCCTAAAACTACAAAAGAAAAGGAGACTCCAGCTAAAAAACCTCCTGCAAAAAAACCAACAGCAAGAAAAGCTGTAGCAAAAGAAGAAAAGAAAGAACCTGAAGATTGGATTCATGAAATTCTTCCAAAACAAAGACCTAAAACAGCTCAGAAAGAAACTAAAGATCTTAGTGATGTTGCAGTGAATAACATACCAGGTATTGGTCCAGCTGTAGCTGATAAATTAATGTCATCAGGTTATATCACTTTAGCAGCTGTTGCCCATGCATCACCTATTGAATTAGTTGAACATTGTGAGATAGGAGAACAGACTGCAAAAAGGCTGATTACTGCAGCAAGAGGTCAAGTTGGAATAGGGTTTCAGAATGCTAGAGAGTTACTTAAAACTCGAAAAAAATTAGTTAAAATATCTACCGGAAGTAAGTCTTTAGACACCTTACTTGCTGGTGGAATTGAAGCGAGTTCTTTGACTGAGATTTCCGGTGAATTCCGAACTGGGAAAACACAAATCTGTTTTCAATTATGTGTTATGACAGCTATGGATAAAAAGTTAGGTGGTCTTGAGTCTGGTGTCATCTATATTGACACAGAAGGAACCTTCAGACCAGAAAGGATAGTACAAATTTGTCAGAGGTTTGGTGCAGATCCTGAACAAGTTCTAAGTCGAATTAATGTTGGAAGGGCATACAACTCTGATCATCAAATGGTTTTGGTTCTTGAAAGCCCTAAAATCATTAAAGATGGAAACGTTCAGCTGATGATTATTGATTCTTTAACAAGTCACTTCAGAGCAGAGTATGCTGGAAGAGGGTCTCTTCTTGAAAGACAACAAAAGTTGAACAAGTATTTACATCAGCTTCTCAGACTAGCTGAGGTTTATGATATAGCAGTCGTTGCAACCAATCAAGTTTTAACAAAACCAGATGTTCTTTATGGAGAAACTACCTTCCCAGTAGGAGGAAACATTGTAGCTCATTCATGCACTACTAGAGTATTCCTAAGAAAAGGAAAAGCAGAAAAAAGAATAGCTAGAGTTATAGATAGTCCTCATATTCCAGAGATTGAAACTGTATTCAGGATTACAGCTGACGGGATAGTTGACGTCAGTGAAACGACTTAACACATTCAGAATCTTTTAATAGCATGGAATCAAATCTGTTTGATAGAAAGAACATAGTTTCTATTACCTATTGGTGAGTAATTTGACAGATGAAAATGGAAGTATTTCAGTCAGTGATGCGATTAAAATCACAGAGTTAGAAAACAAGATACAGAACTTACAAACCAAAATTGAAGAGTTAGAAAACAATAATGGTGAACTCTCAGAGAAGAATAATACTTTACAACAAGAGCTAGATGATCTCAAAGCTAAATTAGAAGGATTAGCAGATATTGAAACTGTAAAAACAAATCTGGAAAATGAAGTAAATTCTCTAAAAGAAGAAAATTCTCAATTCAAAGAAGAGAAGGAGAATCTATCAAATGAGCTTCAAGGGCTAAAAAATGATTCAATGAAGAACGAAACAGATTTAGCTAATGCTCAAAGAGAATTGAACGAAAAAACTGAAGATTATCAAGATAAACAACATACAATTGACAAACTGAGAGAAAGTATTTCAGAGATGGAAAGTGCTAAATCCGAAATTGAAGCTAAACTAGAAGAAGCAAAAGATGAGAAAGCTACAATTGAGAATAAATACAATGAATTATTAACAGATTCCTCAAGATTGGAACAAATTAAAACTGATCTTAGGGATAAGGAAGAAGCTCTCAGGAGATTTCAAATCATTGCAGAATCTGACCCATCTTACAGCTGGTTGTCAGCTCTAGAGAAATTTAGAGTTATTGAACTTAAACGACTAGCTATGTCAACTGGATCGTCAACTCACGCCATCTTACGATATGTACAGATGTTGGAAGCTGCAGGACTTGTTGAAATTGAAATGCATGGGAAGGATGATCCCAATCCAACAATTAAGCTAAAATAATTTAGAATAACTCTTTCCATTTTTATTTTTTTTACATGAGCTGTTGTGGCTAAAGTAAACCTTTACATGATTGGATTTTGTTGTTTAGAATATCAACATAATCTATCCTAGAGCATCATAGCTGGGTAGCTCACTCTAAGTGGGTAAACCACGTACCCTCCTACCCCACCCACACTTCGTGAGGGAAGTGCTTGTGGATCGCCTTTCAGTAAAATATTGAATGCAGCATTAACATCAGCATTAATCAAAACACCAGTAGCAGAAAGAAATAATCCTCGTTTTACACGTTTGCCAGTATAAGTGGATTGTTTTTTAGGAATTTCATCATCAAGAAAACTGCACTTTGATGTATATGATTCTTCCACTAATTCAACCTGTATCCCTTTCTCCTCTGCCTTGTATTTTAGTAATGAAATGAGTTTATTAAATGGAAGAATAACGAATAATTGGGAGGTTTTTTTTCTCAATCTTAGTTGCTGCTTCCATAATGGATTATAACCTATATAGATAGTATGCAACCTTCTCTCTTCCCATAATTCTACTAGAAATTTACTAGTCTTGTGCAACCAATCTTTAGTTTTCCATCTCCAAAGTTGTCGGAGATAAAAGAACTTTTCACCATAAACCAATCTGTTTTTCTGCTTTAACTGTGTTTTTTGCTGTTTTGCATATTGTTGCTGTATTCTTTTTACTTCTTTAAGAT
>MEHH01000124.1 GCA_001940755.1 Candidatus Heimdallarchaeota archaeon AB_125 | reverse complement strand
TCTCAATGTTAAAGGACTCTTTACACGTCATTCTCTTGAACTTAGAGAACTTGAGGTTCAGTCTAGAGAATATCAAAGACTTGCTGAGAAACTTCTGAGAGAGGGGGAAGTAACAGCAGTAAATGAAGTTAATAGAAAACGAGCTAAGTGTAGGGAAAGAATATCTGAACTTAGGGATATAGTTCTAAAACTTCAAGCATCATAAATTTTCAGTAATTGCATATGTTTATAATCTTTCTTGAAAGAATTGTTTTTAGAAATTATAAATTAAAGTGATAAAATATGAGTGAAAGATTTTGTACCAATTGTGGTACTAATTTGACAGCAGAAGCTGTCTTTTGTCATATGTGTGGAGCAAGTATACAGGATGTTCAAGGAGTTCCAACTGCTGTGCCTGTAAAAACTGACCCACATCCCGGACAAGCAAAGCAATATGCTCCTGTAAGTCCATATAGACCAATAAGACAAAGACCTAAGCTATTGGGATTTGCATTTGGTATAATTGCATTATTCGCAGTTCCTCTAATCATTATGATGTCCTTAGGAGCAATAAATTTTGCAGATATCGGGACATTGGATTTTGATGTTACTACCTTAGCTTACCCTAATGTGGATTTAGATATAGATAATGATGTAGGTTCAATAGATATAGCATTTGACGCTACACTAACTAAATTAATAGAAGTTACATTAGACGTGAGAGGAAGACCTGGGGCAGATTTAGCAGATGCGAAGAATTTTGTAAGCACGGTGGATGGAGCAGATCATATTACTGTAAGTTTTGATTCAGGAACACGAAGTTTCTGGTTTTGGGATAAAACAGTATTTGATTATGATATAGATATCAAACTCCACCCCTCTGTAAATGCAAATTATACTATTGATGCTGATACAGGAAGCATAACACTTTCTACAAATGGAATCGATATGTTAAATTTCTCAAATATCAATATGGCTACTAATACAGGAAAAGTATCTATGAATCTAGTTGGTTCTACTAATACATCTATCCAAGAACTGGAATTACATTCTGATACAGGTAGAGTAGATTTGAACCTCGGAGTGTTTACTTATCTTAATACTGACGAAGTAATAGTTGAAACAGATACAGGAGGTATTTCATTGACATATGTTGATCTAATTGTTCCAGATGATATTGTATGGGATATTGAAACAGATACTGGAAGTATAACTTTGTCAATAACTCAGAATCTCAACCTAACTGTTGAAAGTGCTTCAGTTTTTCATGCAGATACAGATACTGGAAGTATAACAGCTACTTTTATCTTTAATTCCACGATTGGGTTCAATATATATGCTGATACAGCAACAGGCAGTATTAGTCTACCTGGTTCTGGCAGTTATTATGAAAACGCTGCTTATTCAACAGCCACAACCTTGTATAGGTTTACATTAACCACTGACACTGGAAGTGTGACTGCATCAGCAGTTGAAACTTAATTTTTTTAGATGCTACAAAGCATCTATTATTTCTTTTACAATTGATACAGCTTGAAATACTGTATTATCACAAGTTTTTCTTCTACCAGGGGTGTTAAATTCGATTGAACCATCTGGTAAAGTAAATTCAAGTAATATCTCCTTACAGTAGAGAGTTCCAATTTCTTCCTTGAATCTCTCTTTCAGTTTTTTAGTCATTTTATAAATAGTATCTTTTTCGATTCCTCTTTCATGTAGTATTGAACTTAATCCTGCCAGAGCCCCAGTTAGGGAACCACAAATAGATCTTTCTCCAATTCCTCCTCCAAAAGGTAATAACGCCTTTTTCAAAACATTTGATTGTTGTTTGTAACCATAATAATCTAAGATTCCACAGGCTGCAGCTTGTGAACAATTGAAACCATTCTCCCAATATTTTTTTGCTTCATTTATAATATCAGACATATCAAACTATTTTCAGCTAAAGCTACATTAAAAATTTCTGATTGTATATAAAAGAAGAAGTTAGAGTTCGAAAACTCTAATGTTACCTGTTGATGTTTCAAGGTTAAAATTATACTTATTACTATCTGTCGAATAACCTTCAGTTTCATAGATAGTTCCAGAACCTGGTATATTAATACTACCTGTACTAGTTGCAGTAATTATTCTAATACCTATATCTGTGTCAATCTCATAATTAATTTCAATTGTACCTGTAGAAGCCAGAATGTCAAAATCAACAGTTATATTTTCTGAAACAATCGTTTGATCGATATATACATCTACTCTACCTGTTGTTACTTCTATATCCCAAGTGAAGTTGTAGATGTATAACATTTCATTAATGTGGATTTCTATGTTGCCGGTGGATGCAGTGAAAGTAGCACTAATGTCATCAATAGTTGTTCTTTCTCCAAAATAAATATCCTGTGAACCAGTTGATGAATAAACCCAAAAATCTGTCATTGTTGTGTTTATTGCATTTACAGAATCATACAAGATAGTTCCGGTTGAGGCTTGTAACCTAACATCACCCATATTAGTTCCTACACTAGCTCCTGAGTAGAATTGAATTTTTCCAGTTGAAACTGTTAATTGAACATCTTTCAAAACTAAATCATCATATCCTTCTAAATCTAGCAATACAGTTCCTGTAGAACCTTCTATATCAAAATCAACTAAAGCTGATGTATGGATTCTTATTACAATATTGTATCTTAATGATTTCCAATTCCAACTGTTGTAATCTCCTGAATCGAAAGAAACAATTATTTTACCCGTATCGTTTACTTGTTGAAAATTGACTGCATTAGATATATCTGCACCTGGTTTTCCTCTAACATTTAGAGTTGCTTCAAAGAGGTTTGTTATAGTAGAATCATAGTAAATTTCAGTAATTCCAACCGAATTATCTATTATCAAATCCATATTAAGTTCCGCGAAAGAATCAACCTCAAATTCTAGTGTTCCCAAATCTACATGAATTGACGTAATAATACTCAGAATCACTATAGGTGTAACTATAAGAGCAATAATGATTCCTGAATAGATTCTTGTTTTTGGACTGGCTCTATACTTCTGATAAATTGAGGATTTTGGTGCTTGTTGTTGTGTAGCCTTTTTTGTTTCTATCACTTCTTTGGAACTGGGTTTTCCGCAGTTGTTGCAAAAATCAAATCCTTCTTCCATTTTATTTCCACAATGTATACAAAAACTTTTTTCCATTTTATATCACATCTCAAAACAACAATAGCATTTACACGTATTTAATACTTTCAGAATACAGTGGTTTTCTTCTAGATTATTCGCTAAGATGATTTGTGTCATTGAGTTTTACAATGGAAATTTTTCCATTTTCATTTAGTTTTATGTGACTTATTGAACATGGTTTAACATAAAAATCCCAATAATGAGAAGGATGTGTTTCAGTTAAATAAACGAAAATCAAATTGATAACAGCACCATGTGTAACAAGAGCTACAATTTTCTCCTTCTGCTTTCTTAACCTCAAAAATAATCTGTGGAGTCTATCTAATACTTGGTAGAACGTTTCTCCTCCTGGTATTAGAACATCATTAGGATTGTTCATCCATTGTTTTTTCAAATCATCAATAAAGACTTCATTACCCGTTTTCCCTTCCCACTCACCAAATGATATGTCTAATAAAAATGGTTCCTCTATGATTTCAGCTTTCTTTTGGTGTTGAAGAATTTTTTCTGCGGTTACTTTTGTTCTAGATAGTTTACTGTGGTAGATCTTTTCTATTGGTTTTTCCTTAAGTTTCTCCCCTGCTTCTTCAGCATGATGTATTCCTAAATCAGAGAGTGGAACATTTTTTCTTCCTCTAATCCTTTCTTCCCCAACATTGAACGCTGTTTCTCCGTGTCTGATAATGTAGATATCCATGTTAACACTTCTTTTGTAATATGAAAAAAGGGAATTATTGAGTTTTACTCAAGGTATTTAATTGAAACTAAATGCATAAAACTCTTAAAATACCGATTTTATGAGGACTTAATGCAAGAAGAAATAAACAAAGAATGGATGGATGAGTACGAAAAAAGTTATTCTTTGTACAAAACAGAATGGGATTTTCATTACGATAATGTCAGAGAGTTTATTTTGTCTTGTCTTCCAATGAGAACTAATCACTGGGCTTTTATTGGCGTTACAAATAGGATTCCTGAATTCGATGATAAAATATTGAATCGTGTGACTAATATCACTCTACTAGATATCAATCAAGAAGCTTTGAAAAGAGCAAGGCTTCATCTTAACTATGTTTATGAATTCAAGGATGTTGAAGTTCAACTCTTTGATAACACACTGGGATATGTAAACCAAATCTGTGAAGTATTTGAGAAATTTGAGCAAGGAGAATTTTCGGAAAAGAAATTACTTGAAGCATTAGCAGATTTAGAATTACCTGAAATCAAATATGATGGAGATAGGTATGATCTTGTTTCACATTTAGGGATTATGGATTATTACTTAATGCCTTTATTCACTAGATTCTGTCCCAGATTCAATAAGAATTCTCAAGCGTTTTTTGAAATTATGCAAAAATTGAATGATGATTCAGTTAAAATTACTTTGCAGGTTCTTGAAAAAATGCTGAACAAATCAGGTCAATTAATTATCTCTACTCCAGTTGAACGTTTTCCAGAAGGAGAAGAGTGTAAACGCTCTCTGTTCTGGTTGAAATCTTTAGAGGAACATATAGAATCTACAGGACTTGTTATTACCAAAAAAACTACTCACTTGTGGAAAGAATATCCTACAAAAGATGGTCACTCTCACACAATTTTGAATATTTGTTGTAAAAAAGAATAGAAAGAAGAGATGAATGAGAGAATGGCTAACTCTCACTCCTTATTTTATTGTTTTCTTCTAAAAACCATAACTAAACTTATTATCACAAGAAAAGATATTGCTGAAACGATCAAGAGTTCGTTTTGAGATAGATTGGGTAAATTTACCCAGAAACCTGTTCCTGTAGGATCAGCCCATCCTCTTATTAAGCCTTCAATTCCTACTTTTGGATCGTGATAAATTTCATTTCCATGTGGATAGCTTAGATACATAATTCCCTTTTCTGAAACTGTTTCTATTTGAGTTGCATTTATTGCATACTCGATATCATCAATGGTTGCTGTTTTTAACCAAGAGAAGAAACCTGTGTAATTACCATAGTCAATCTCTATCTCTTGTTCATCAGAGGTTCTTCCATCTTTCTCATCCTCTGTTTCCTCATCTTCTTCATAATCAATTTCCAATTCTGATTCAATTTCGATTTTCAAAGCTAGATATGAGTCGACTTCTGTGAATGTGTAATTGTTAATTATAATGTCAAATTTAAGCTCTGTAGGAGTAATCAAAGTATCATTAATAATTGCAAATTCTTCTGAGACATACATTGTTGAGGAGAATATACCATCTGATGTTTCAACAGAAAAGATGTGAATTGTGTTATTGTTTATTACTTCAGCTGAATATTCGATTGGATTGTAGCTATTTATTTCATATTCGCTTGCTACAGTATCAATCAGAGGTTCATATGTTCCATTGTCATTTTCATCGATAAACTCAATAATCTTCGAAAGAGTTATCTCAAATTCAATCTCTGTTTCGTTTGAATCTATTTCCTTTTCGAACTCAAGAATATATTCTAGTCCTTCAGAAGTAGATTTCATTTCAGCTGTAAAACTGTTCTCAACACCATTCGAAGATAATTCTGATTGAATTTTTGCTTCATAATCATCATACTCTACAGAAATCTCTCTTCTGTTTTCATCTTCAATATCGTCTTCAACTCCATCATCATCCTCATCATCTTCCTCATCGTCACTAGCTTGAGCTGGTAGATAAAGAAATGTTGAAAACATTAGAAAAACTAGTAAACCACCAAGAACTAGTTTTCTTTTGTGAATAATCTTTGATTTCATTTTATGCATCCATTCTGTTGCTTTTACTATAATTTATTTTCATTTATAGTTTCACTTATATTTTTTTGTAGTTTTGTACTATTATTTTTACTAACTCTCATTTAACCAAAAGTTAGAAAAAATAATAGACAGGAATTTTACTTCCTGTTTTTCTTTCTGAAGAGTAGAGCTAATCCAGGAATGGTCAATAGAGCTACTGCAGCTATGAACACTAAACCTGTAGTTCCTGCAGTACTTGGTAACAAATCTGCGATTCCTAATTTTGGATCATGAATGATTTCACTACCTCTAGGATAGTTTAGGTACAACTTTGTTTCTTCGCTATCGATTTCTAAAGGTGTTGCTTTAACTTCTTGTTCTACACCATCTATTATTGCTGTTTCTATCCATGAAAAGAAAGCTGCATATTCACCAAGATTTACATCGATTTCATATTCATCATCTGAACGTCCTTCGATTTCATCATCAGTTTCATCATCTTCTTCATAATCTACTTCTAGTTCAGATTCTAGTTTAACTTTAAGAGCTAGAACAGAATCGTCCTCAGTATAGTTGAAATTATGGATACCAATGTCTATTTTGACCTGAGTTGGAGTTATAACAATACCATCAATATCTGCAAATTCACCAGAAACATATAATGTTGCAGAGAATACTTCATCAGCAGTTTCTACGAATAGAGAATGAACAGTCTCATTGTTTACAGTTTCAACAGTATATTCAATAGGATTGAAATTTTCTAATTGATAGACTTGAACTGTTTCATCAATAGATTCATTGTACATTCCATCTGCATCAAGATCTCTATATTCAATTATTTGTGATAAGAAAACCTCAAATTCGATTTCTGTTTCTAAAGTTTCGTTTTCTTCTTCAAATTCTAGTTTAAACTTTAATCCATCGTCTTCAGCATGAACATTAACTTCAAATTCATTTTCAAAACCATCTTCATTCTCCAGAGAAGATTTTATCTGTACTTCTTTCTCTTGAACTTCTATTTCTACTTCTCTTTCATTTTCCTCTTCATATGAATCATCTACGCCATCATCATCTTCATCATCATCATGACTATCAGCAGAAATAGGCAGATAAACGAAAGATGAAATGACTAGCAAGGCTAAAAAACCACCTAAGATTAGTTTTTGAGTTTTTGTTTGTGTTTTCATTTTTTGAACACCTTTTTTGAGTTGAACAACTATTCGAAATCATCATAAAAGTAGATGAGCTTATAGCAATCTGTAACTAAAAACTACACATTTCTGTAGGAATGGTTTCTTGCATTTTCTAATGAAAGATTATAGCGTTTTACAATAAAATGAAAATCAATGCAAATATCTGAGTATAACTGACTAACATTGCAATCAATGCAGATTTATCTATAGAAAGTTTCTTGATTTCTCCTAAAGCTGTTATTATAACTAAGAAACTCCAAATTTGGAAAATTCCATGAAATATTAGCATCACAATGGGTGGGATGATGACTGTTGTTCCACTTGCGACTCCAGCAAGAGCTAGTGCGAGAACAAGTAGAAATGAAGGAAGGAAAATTAAATTGCTTACGTTAAGCAAAGCTAAAGGTTGATCCTTTTTCTTGTATCCAAATCTCGCTAATAATTCTGATATCCCTCCAACAAATATCCAACTTCCAATTAGACTAATATATGCTATCCAAATTGGTACTTCAAGGTTAACAACAAAGTTACCAACTACTAATATCTGACTTCTAGAACCTAAGTAAACACTAACTCCAGCTAGAATTACAAACTCAATTAGAGTATGAATAGGATTATTGGCAAAAAATCTGATGAATTTGGCTAAGGAAAACTTTCCTATACTGAA
>MEHH01000123.1 GCA_001940755.1 Candidatus Heimdallarchaeota archaeon AB_125 | reverse complement strand
TCCTAGTACTACGATTTTCGATTCTAGCTTATCTTCTCCTGCATACATTAGCTTCATATTTTCTTTCATTTTTCATTATAAAATAGTTGTGATACTTCTAAACACTAGTTTTACGGCACTTTAAATATAAAAAATTCTAGATGGCATTCTCTTATTCTCTTAACGTTATTTGTTGATGTAGTAGGCTTCTTTAGTATTTTACATTTAGGTAATTTGAAACCATATCTAGAAGAAAGTAATTGACCATGTGTTAAGGAGAGCTTATTAGAAGGGACATAATTCTTTTTACTGTTACAGTCATTTCTTACAGGACCTTATTGGATAGGGCACCTTTTAGGAAGATACTAATCTTTACAGCAGAATGCAAAAGCATTATAAAAGTTTAGAACAGTAAATATGTAATGAAGGAATCCCAAACTAAGATAACTACAGTTATTACCATCATTTTGCTGATTTTTTTCCTTAGCTTTATTAATAAAACAAATAATGAATTTGTTGAAGCAGATTTCTATGTTCCTGCAATTTTCAATGCTGGTGGTATTCTCTTAGATACAGAGAACTTATCTTTAGTTTTAGAAGATGCAGAAGTTGTTTATGATATTGCATATTCTATTGAAGACTTTACAGGTTCGAACTACGTCAATAAAGATGCTCATCTCTTGAAATATAATTTTTCTGGAGAATATGTAATCTCAAATTCTAATGAAACAGTCAATGTACTTGTAGGTTTACCTTTAACTGACTGGTTCTTTGATCGAGACATAGAAAATTTCATAATTCAAGCAAATGGAACAAGTATAACTGGTTATACCGTGTTTGAGGTTTTGTATAGCTTTAATCAAACTCTTATTGATATTGTAGAGAAATCTTTGAATGATTCAATTAACAATATACGACTAGATATCTCAACATTTCTGTTCTTTGATCTAACATTTGAAGCCCACTCGAACACTATTCTAAGCTACTCATATTCTTGTCAATATAAAAGAGGTCCATATGGAGATTGTGAAATTCTTTACTATATTTCAGAAGTGCGAGTTAATTATTTCATAGGTACTGCTAAGACTTGGAAACATAATATAACAGAAACCATTCAAATGACGGTAGATGGCACACAACCTGATAATTGGACTAAACCTTGTCTTGTTACACAAAATAATAATGATACTGATTATCTTTGGTCTTGGGAAGATGAACCTGTTACACAAGATATCGTTGGTATTGTGTATGAATTTGAAGAATTAGAATGCAAAAAAACTACTTCAACTCCCGCAATATTGTCTTCTCTATTCTTGTATTTGGTTATTGTGATAACACTGAGAAAGAGGAAAAATAGTGGCTGATAAGATCAGAACAAGAATGTTTCTTCCTTTAAACTAGCATAAGAATAATAAACGATGTATGATAAAACAATAACAATGAGTTATGACGTTGTAATCATTGGTTCTGGATTAGGGGGACTTGTTGCAGGAGCTAAATTAGCTAAAGAAGGACGGAAAGTCCTTATTATTGAGCAACATACAAGTATTGGTGGTTATGCAACTTGCTTTACTCAGAACAATTTTACTATTGATGTTGGCTTTCATTCAGTAGATGGTCTATATTTGGATGATCCCAAAATCAAGGTTTTCGAAGACTTAGATGTTTACTTCAATCTTGAATTTGTTACTCTTCCATTAGAATTGTACAGGTATGTAAATAACAGAATCGATATCTCTATACCTAATACAAAGGAAGGAGCAATTGAAGTTCTCACTGAACATTTTCCAAAGGAGAAACATGGAATTATTGAATTCTTTAGAACTATTGAAAATATTTTTTCTTCTGAATGGAAAAATAAAACAGCTGGTGAAATGCTCGATTCAATGATTAAAGATAATGATCTAAAACTTGCTCTGGTAGGAATTATTCAATATTATGGTGATGATCCTTATTATTTGTCTGCTTTATCTTTTAGTGCAGCGTTAGCTCGTAATTTCAAGGGAGGTAATCATTACATCAAAGGAGGATCAGTGAAACTAACTGACTATCTTGCTAACTATATTAGAGAGCATGAAGGCAAGATACTCCTAGGACAAGAAGTTACTAAAATACTGATAGATCCAGAGAAAGAAATAGTTGAAGGAGTCGAATACAGATCTACAAATGATATTAATGAAGAACAAACTACAGCTTCAGCTAAAAGTGTAATTGTTAACGCTCCTCTTCCTGTAGCTGCAAAGTTATTATCATCTGAAAGTAAAAATGCTGTTCAACTCCAGGAAATGATGAAGCATCTAAAAATTGGACATTCAGCACTAAACATTTATTTTGGATTTGAGACTACTTTAGATAATTTGAATCATAAGAGTTATCTCACTGTTGTAAATCACAAAAGTGTATACAGTCTGAAAGATATCTTTGAAAATAACAATATGAGATATTCTCAAAAGAACTTCATATTTGTAGATTATGGACAGACAGATACAGGTATGGCTCCTTTTGGAAAAAGCACTGGTGTTATTAGTACAGTTGACTATTTACACAATTGGGACAACTTAAGCGATGAAGAGTATAGTGCAAAAAAAAAGGAGATTGAAAAAATATTCATCGAAAAACTTGATTTATTGATACCAGGAGTTTGGGATCATATTGAGTATATTAGTGTGGCAACACCAAAAACATTGGAAAGATATACTAAAAATCCAAAAGGTTCTGTTATAGGTTTTACTAGGAATCCATTACAGGTAAGAATGTATCCTTTAACTTCCCCAATCAAGAATCTTCATTTTACTTCTGCTTGGTCAGTTCCAGGTGGAGGATTTACTTCAATAATTGATGCTAGTTGGAGAGTTGCAGTTTCAGTTTTAAAGAGAAGAAGATAGAAATATTACACAAATTCTAGTTTGTTGATTTTCAAAAAACGTTCATAAACCAGATGACTCATTGCAAAAAGAAACTTGTTGAAACTCTGGTTTGGATTCATTTCTTTATATGAATATAGAATTGATTTTTCATGATTAGTCAAGAAATATGCCATCATATCTTTACAAAGTATTTGCAGATTTGGACCTAACTCACTAAATAGAATAGACTGTTCAGAAGTAAACCTTCTAGATTCATCTGATGAGGATTTAGGAAACGCTACTGTAGAACTAACTAAAAGATCTAATTCTATGAGATTTCTTGGTGTAGGTTCTTCTATAATATTTTCATCCATAAATTCAGCTATTAGCTTTAGAACAACTTCATCTAAGACAACGGAGGTTTCAAGGATATTAGCTGCATATTGAATCCATTTTCTCAAATCAGTAAAGGGTGAAGGTTTCTTTTTTGAAATATGAGCTGTTTTAAGTTGGTTCTTCCATTCTCTATAGTATTTGTTAACTACTTTATTTGAAATGAAAACACTAACTTCAATAAATCCTAAAACTGACTTGATTATGACTTTCTTTCCTTCTTCACGTTTTTCAAAAGCATAAACTGTATTACGTATTTTGTCTTTTATTTCAAGACCAGTAATATTTATTCTTTCGAAATTTGGTGCATCAAATTCTCTTTTAGTCATTGAAATTTTTTGAGGTAAAGGTATTCCAAGAGATGCATATAAATCATTTTCATCAGGTACTGAAGAAAAATCTCTATCAGTTTCATATCCATAATGAGTGGATTTAATGTGTACTTGAGATCGAACTGTTTGAGAACTATCTATGAAGCATTTTATAGCTGACAGATTATCTTGATCACATCTATGAACATCAACGAATTCTAAAATAGCTGAGAGAGTATCAGTTTGAAACAAACGTGAGGGAATATTTAGATTTCTTTGCTTTTGGCATTTATTGCATTGGTATTCAACTTTCTTAATACCACTCTCATCACTCAAGTTTGAAACCCCATCAATTCTTAATTTTAATACTGTTGATTTTGCTTATATTCTTTTAGTTACTATGAATCTCAAGTTTGAATAGGCTAAAAATATTGAATATGAAAATTAAGAATTTCTGCAAAAAGATAATAAAGCACTGTACTGATTCATAAAATATGACTTATGATGCAATTGTTATCGGAGCTGGACTAGCTGGGCTAGTTGCAGGTGCAAAACTTGCTAGGGAAGAAAAAAAAGTTCTTGTACTTGAGCAACATTCAATTCCCGGTGGTTACTCCACAAGCTTCACTGTAAAAAACTATACAATCGATGTAGGTCTACAGTCTATGGATGGTTTATACAAAAGAGATCCAAAAATTGGTATCTTTGAGGATTTGGATGTTTTCTATAATGTAGAATTTGTTCACATAACAACTGGCTATTATAGATTTACAAATAGTAGAGAAGATTTCTCTTTACCTGATAAAAGAGAAGATGCAATTGAAGTACTTATCAGACAATTTCCAAAAGAAGAGAAAGCAATTAGAAGTTTTTTCGATACAATCGAAACAATAACAACTCACACTCACAAAATTCCAAGAACCAAAGCACTTCAAGCTATGATTGGACCTCTTGTTCCGATTCTATATTCTAGCATTCCTAAATGGGGTAGAAGAACTGCTGGTGAAATGTTAGATATGTTCTTTGAAAATGAAGATCTTAAATTAGTTCTTGCAGGAACAATCTTGTATTATGGTGACGATCCATACAAACTATCTGCAATAATATTTTCATTAGCTCTTTCCTCACATTTCAAAGGAGGGAATCACTATATCAAAGGAGGTTCAATGAAATTATCCGGGCATCTTGCAAACTTCATTAGGGAAAAAGGTGGTACTATTCTACTAAATCAGAAAGTTAGTAAAATTATTGTTAAAAATGGTAAAGCAGTTGGAGTAGAATATGTATCGAAAAAGGATGAATCTGCAACACCGACTTCTGTTTATGGGACCTACATTATAGCAAATGCTTCTGCACCTCAAGTGGCTTCTGAGCTTCTTTCAGAAGAAGATGGTAAGAAATTAAGAGATAAGGTGAAAGGGTTGACAATAGGTCATTCAACTACTAATGTATATCTTGGATTCAACAAAACCTTGACAGAGCTAGGTCATTCAGATTTTGCAACTGTTGTCAATGATCCAAGTGTTTTTTCGTTGAAGGATGTTTTTGGAAACCACTATGGTGATTATTCAAAAAGAAATTACATGTTCATAGATTATGGACAAGTTGATTCTGGTATGGCCCCCTATGGTAAAAGTACAGGAATTATAAGTTTCATTGACAATCTTGAGAGTTGGGATGGATTAGATGTTGAACAATATGAACAAAAGAAAAGAGATATAGTAAACATCTTCATCAATCGTTTAAACGAACTCATTCCTAACGTTAAAGACCATATCGAATACAAAGGGATTGCTAATCCAAGAACTAAGATGAGGTATACTTTGAATCCAGGAGGTACTTCAATAGGTTATGCCCAGTCAGTACCTCAAGCAGGAATGAAACGACTTAAATCAAAATCTCCGATAAATAATCTTCATTTTGCTTCAGCTTGGACGTTTCCTGGAGGTGGTTTTTCTTCAACAATTTGGTCAGGATGGCAAGTTGCTGCAGAAATACTAAATAAAATGAAAGATTAATTTCTTTCTTTTTTATGTAAATTCAAGTCTAATCATGGTAACTAGTTTTTCAAAAACAAGATAGCTTAATGCAAAAATATATTCTGAAAAATCTCTGTGAAGACCTTTTTCGTTGAATACATACAATACTGATTTTTCATAATTTCCTAAACAATAAACTAAAAGGTCTTTCATGAATATTAGTTGATTGGGACTTAAATCAGCATATAGGATTGTTTTCTTATCGTTGAATTTTTGAATACTCTCTGAAGATGCTTTTGGGAAGGAAATCGTAGAATTTACTAATAGATCAAGTTCGGTTATTTTTCTTTCAGATGGCTCAATAAGTATATTGTCATCTAAATAATCTGCTATTAGTTTCAGAACTTCTACATCAAGATAAACAAGTGATTCAAGTGAATTGGCCACATGTTGAATCCATTTCTTCACAGAATTGAAAGGAAATCTTTGATCTTGCATTTGTAGAACAGATGATTTAACTTGTTGTTTCCATTTTTTAAGTACTTTATTTGCTACTTTACCATCTAAATGAAGGTTAATCTCAACAAAACCAAGTGTGGATTTTATGTTAAATATATGCCCCTCAGCTCTTTTCTCGAATATGTACTCACTATTACGAATCTTATCTTTAATTTCCATTCCAAGAATATTTACTTTTCTAAAATTCTTCGATTCTATGTTTGTTTTTGACATCTCAATTTTCTTAGGTGCGGGAATTCCTAATTGAGCATAGAGGTCTTGTTCGTCAGATACAGCAGAAAAGTCTCTATCTGTTTCGTAGCCATAGTGAGTAGATTTTATATGTACCTGTGATCGAACAACCAAATGATTGTCAATGAAGCATTTAACAGCTGATAGATTGTTCTCATCACATCTATGAACATCAACAAACTCAATAATGTTGGAGATATTTTCTGTTCTTATAAGTTTAGCAGGAATAGTGAGATTCCTTTCCTTCTGACATTTATTACAAACATAAATAACGCTTTTAACTTCAGTACTGCCAAACAAAATTGAATCCCTAATCTTTTCTATAAAAATTTACAAAACAACATATTTATTCTTTTAGATAATTTTTCAAGAAGAATGATCAATCCAACTTTTTGCATTCTCTTTAATGAAATTATCAATTGTTCTTGGGTTCTTCTTTAGAACCTCCTCAAAGTCAGGATAGATTTTATCTGAACCTTTTCTTTTTGCAGCAAAATAGATTAATCTCATAATCCTGATGTTGTCTTTATGAAAACCGTATTGAAGCATTTTTTTCTTAAATTCCTTTCCAGAAGGATTACTATAATAAAAAGGTTGGTTGAGCAATTTTGTCATTTTGCTTGCAATTTCATGTAAATCAAATAAATCCTTTCCAGTAATGTTTAGCGTTTGGTTAGTATATCCTCCTTCCAGTAGAATTTTTGCTGCAACTTCGGCTATATCCTTGGTATCAGTAAAGTTGAATTTAGCATCACCAGCTGGAATAAATAGATCTTTTTCATTCTGGATAACTTCTCTATGGATTTTAGAGAGATTTTGCATGAAATATCCACCTCGAAGATGAGTATAAGGTATTTTTGAATCTTCTACATACTTCTCAATTTTGTAATGTGGAACCATTGGATTGGCATCTGCTATTGAAAGTGTTATCACATGCTCTATTCCATTTTTCTTCATAAGATCTATGAATGGGAACATATACTTCTTCACTTCCCCTATTTGAGGAGGTCTCATTAGAAAGACTTTGTTTATATCTTGTAGACTAGTTTCGAAAGTTTTCCTTTCATAGAAATCCAGTTTTCTAAACTGTATCTTATCTCCAAAAGAAAGGTTTACAATTTTCTCATTTAAATCAGCAGCATAAACAGATACTTCCTCTTTTTGTAGAAATCTAACTATGCTTCCACCTACATTGCCAATTGCACCAGTCACGAGTATGTTTGTAATGATACCCACCAAGCAAGATTCACTTCTCTTTATAAAAATATTTCGAATGCGAAATATTTGAAATCGAAATATATTTAATGGATGATATATTAGTAACCAAACAAATGTTTGATAAATTGTGGGAATTTTGGCAACCATTCACTATGTTTTTAAATGATGAGGATGTTCGTAATCTATCATGGATTAGAAGCTCAATAGCTTCTTTAACATATAAATCGGCTTGTTATGCCATGAATGTTTATCCAACTTATTCTGATAAAAAAAGCAAGACAGAAGAAATGGG
>MEHH01000122.1 GCA_001940755.1 Candidatus Heimdallarchaeota archaeon AB_125 | reverse complement strand
ATACAAAAACATAGTCCAGTACATTTTCTTCCTCCAACTCTTTGCACTGAACATCACAGCTACATAACTAAACTCAATCATTCCATATGTAAATGAAAAATAAATTAGAAATAGCAAAGGTCCCCATGCAGGTCCAAGATTTGTAAAGAAATCTGGTAATGAATAAATCTTTCTTGTTCCCTTAATAGTGAACCAGAACACATAGTCAAACAAAAATACAACCACAGTTCCAAACAGACCTATCAACCATTGAAGTATGTATTTTTTGCGGATTAGAAAAGCCATCCAAATTATGCAGAATATTATATCAAGAATAATAAATTCTGCTCCGAATGTTCTTACAACTTCATGGATCATGAAGTTATGAATTTTGAAGTTTTTCTTAAAGCTTTTGTGGGTTTATATGAAATTCCTGATAAGAAAATCTGCCCATTTAGATGGGAATAATTCCAAAAGTTTTCGTTGTTTGTTATTTTTTACTCTATACCTAAGCTTTGGTTTTTTCTTATGAAGAGCCTTGTACACCACTTGTGCAACATACTTTGGATCTGCATATTTCTCTTTTTCAAGAACTTCCCAAACCCTTGACATTTCAGCTTCAAATTCAGAATCCTTTAGATACTTTCTATAACTCTCTACAGTTTTCTCAGGCAAACTTGTATCAATTGCACCAGGTTGAATTGCAATTACTTTCATATCTAGAAATTGAAACTCTCTTCTCAAAGAATCGGTAAATGCTTCAATAGAATATTTAGTCATTGAATAAGGGCCATTAAAAGGAAAAGCAATTCTACCTACTTCTGAACTCATATTGACCACTCTTCCGTTTCGAGCTTTAAGTAGTGGAAATAAAGCTTTTGTAACCCTAACAAATCCCAAAACATTTACATCAAAGATTTTCTCAAAATCAGCCACTTCAACTTCTACTAAAGGTCCTCCAATAAATAAACCTGCATTATTGACGAGACAATCTATACCATCTGTAATTTTCATAACTTCTTGTACTGCATTTGCAATGCTATCATTGTTAGTTACATCCATAACAATGCTGTGAATCTGATCATGAGATTCATATTTCACTAAACCTTCAGAATCATAATCAGTTGCAATAACTTCTTCACCTTTACTTACCAAGTATTCAGTTATGGCTTTACCGATACCATGAGCAGCACCTGTCACTAAAACTATTTTGGAATTTCGTTTCATACCAACCAGCAAATCTTTGGATGTATAAGTTTAATATAAAATTAATGGGTGTATTTGTTAAGAATGCTATCAAGTTGTTTCCTTTCTTACCCATACAAGCATAGATGATTTACCTCTGTTTCCCCAAGAATAATAAGGTCTTGCGATTAAATCCTCATTCTTGTTAGTCTTTAATTTGAGTAGTTTTTCTCCTTCGGAAATAAGAGAAATAGGTTCATTCATAAAATCTACTTTCTCTTTCAATACATCTAATCTAGGATTATCTAGACTTTCAAAACAATAAATCAACGGACCTCTTGAGATTGCAATTCTGTTTTTGTTATTCCTAACCTTTTTGTGAGATTTATGTTTTTTAATAGACATTGGAAAGTTAATTTCGATTGTATTCTTTGTTTTCCAGTTTTCTTTCAAGCTAACATAATAAGATTCAAAAGGAGTTATACCTGAAGCAGTGATTACTTCTTTAATTTCAAAATCAAACTCACCCAATACTTCTCCATTGATTTTAATCTCTGGATTTTTTGTCCAGCTTGGAATTCGTAAATTTAGGAAGAAATTCAAATTTTCTTTACACTCTAAATTAATTACTATTTGCCCCTCCCATGGTATTTCACTTTTTAATTCAATTTTAATTTCCGTCTTTTCGTCTTCATTTATTGAGATAGCAGTTTTATTACCAATATATTGATGAATCCAAAGATTATTTTCATCAAAGCTATAGAGATATTTTGCAATATTTCCTAAGGTTCGCGATACATTAGAAGGACAACAAGCTGTTTTATACCACTCCTTTCTCTCAAATGTTTGATCTACTTCCAGAGGGTTCCTATAGAAGTATGTTTTTCCATCTTCAGACATTCCCACTAGTACTGCATTGTAGAGTTGCCATTCAAGCAAATCAGCATATTTAGCATCTCCTGTAGCCAATAGCATTTCCCAATTCCAAAAAACTGAACTTATTGCTGCACATGTTTCGTTGTAAGCATATTTGTTGTTCAGTTCAAAGTTTCTACCAAAACCTTCTAGAAGAGGAAGAGAGCCAATTCCTCCTGTAACATACATACGCTTACTTACCATGTTGTTCCAAGCTTTTTGAAGAGAATTCAAGATTTTTTTATTTCCTGTTTCTTGATAGATCATTGTAGAAGCTGTAACTAAATATCCCCACCTTACGCAGTGACCAACTGGTTTGTTCTGTCTTCTTATTCGTTTATTTTGTTGAAAATATTTTCCTGTAAAAGCTGAAATGAAAAATCTTAATCCTAATCCTCTGGGTCCTTCTTTAGATAAATCACTCATTATCTTTTCTTTTGTTACAATTGCATTATAATAGAGATCTTTCTGTTTGGAAACTTTTTGAGTTCGGTTTTGCTGTGATAAATTTTCTCTGAAAATTCTTAAACCAAAGATGAGGAATTTTCCTCTTTTATCAACAAACTTCTGTGCTAGATTCAGATATTTCTTTTCGTTTGTTAATCTATAAAGTTTGATTAGTGCAAGTTCTATTTCAGGATGTCCTGGAGTATTTCGTGCAGAAGCAGTGTGAAATTCTTGCACCAGTAAGTTCGCAGCTGTTTTACCTAGTTCCAAGAAGTGATTAGATTTAGTTAGATTATATGAAACAATTGAAGCTTCTATCAGATGACCAAGACAATATAATTCATGCTCTATTTGATGATTAATCCATCGTTTCGTTGGAAAGTGATACTGGTTATAAGTGAAAATATACCCGTCTTCCTCTTGTGCAGCTCTAAGCAAATCAAGATACTCTTTCAATAAGTCGAGTAAGTTACTGTTATCATGAGAGAGAAGAATTGTTGCTGCAGCTTCAGCCCACTTATGAGCATCAGAATCAACATAAAGATATCCTTCTCGAAACTTATCTATATCTCCTTTTACAATTCTAAAATTGTCTATTGTTCCTGATTCTTCTAATTTTTCCCATTGATGAAATATCGCAGATTCTCTGTTGACTTTTAGTTTTTCAGACCAAAATTCATCTGTTATCTTAATTTGCTCAATAGGTATCTCTTTCGATACTTTGAATCTGGATAGCCCTGAAGTCACATACAAAAAATATAGTAACAATATAAGAAATTTTGTGAAAAATAAGAAAAGAATGAAATGAAATTATTTCTTCTTCTTCATAAATCGAGGATCAATTTCATCTCTTTGAGAAGCATCTTGATAATTTTCTTTTGCTTGTTCCTTAGCTTCTTCAAGAGTCTCATCAGTGTGGCAAGTCCATCTTAGATGTGTAGAAGCTGGTTTTCCACACCAAGGACAGAACAAATCATCAATTATATCTATAATTCTGTTATGACCAGAAAGGTTCCTTCTATGTTTTCCTCGTTCTTCGATAATTGGTTTTGTGAGTATCTCAGCAGCTTTCTTTTTACCAACTGAAACTGCTTTTTTCACTGTTTCTATTTCATCTTTGGGAATTTCTATACTATACCCTTCTTTAGAATCTCCTAAAACCTCAACTGGAATTCCTTCGGTCAAAATAGCTTCTTGTTCATCTCTTGGTACTTTCTTGATTTGAGAAACAAATTTACTAGCTTCATCTTTACCCATATCTTGTTCGACTATTTTTTCATAGGTACTTTTTTGCAAATTGGGATCACTTATAGTTGATAATCTAGAGAGTATTCTTTCTGGTATTCTATCATCTATAGGTTTTCCTAATTCTTCTGAGATGATGTCAGGAGCAACACTTGCTGCTTCTAACCATAATCGTAATGTATTAGATTTGATATGTATTTTTGCACATATCTCATCAATTTTTTCTTCAGTTGGAATTAAGGAAAGATTTCTAGATTTTTTCCTCTCAATACTATTGATGATATTTGCTAGACTTTTAGGAGTCTGAACGATTCCTTCGCTTCTAAAAATCTCCATGACACCGCGACCTTTCTCGATCATATAGAGATCTTTTCGATGTATATTTTCAATCAAAGACTCTATCCTTTGCTGACTCTCATCAATTTTTTTTACTATTGCATAGATCTTCTTCAAACCTGCAAATTGTGCAGCTCTCCATCTTCTTTCACCTGCAATTATCTGATAAGAATCATCTCCAGTTTGTCTTACTAAAATTGGATTTAACAAGTCGTAAGCTTTTATTGAGTCAGCCAATTCCTCAATCGCATCTTTATCGAATGTTTCTCTTGGCTGAAAAGGACTTGGACTTATTTTCTCTATAGGAATTTGGACTATTTCCATTTATATTCACCCATGTTCTTTTATTAATTCAAATGCAATATCCTTCCAAGGGTATTGTTCTATTACCCAACTGTCTTCTTCTGTGTTTATACAGAGAAGTTTAACACTTTCACCATTACCATTTTTCACTACATCTTTCATCTGAGTAATTGCTTCAGGTCGTGTAGTGAATACCCATTTTTCTGTACCAGCATCTAGAACATAGAATTGATTATCATCTAATTTCAAAGTTTTCACCTAGATTCATCGTAGAACGCATTCTTAGGATGTTTTACATTATAATTTTCATGAATCACTTAAAAAGTGATTGTATTACTACGATACAAAAACGTATTAAGAACTTTTTTGTCGGGAATATATTGCTTTTTGAATTTCAAATCTCATTTAAACAAAAGATTCTCCAGTAAGAAAAATTTGAAAATGTTCATGCGAATTTTCCTGCTGTTTCTTTAATTATTCCCCTTGCATTTTTTGCACTCATAAGATATATCCAAAATTACTCAAACAGCTTAACTTCATAGCTAAGGAAAATATTTTTCTCTTAAGTTTCAACTAAAATATTTTAAATAACCCCCCAGCTCTGAAATTGTGACTGACTCATATACTATAGTTTTAGATTCAACATCTGATTTTCCGAAAGAACTTGAAGAGAAGTATAACATACCAATTGTTCTAGCAAAGGTAATTATTGGAACCAAAGAGTATCTTGATCGAGTTGGAATTTCTAGAGAGAAAATTCTAGATGAACTAATTAATTCTGAAGAAAAGATTACAACTTCTCAACCATCCCCCAAAGATTTTCATGACATTTTTTCAAAAACTCTTGAAGAATCTGATCATATTCTTTATCTTGGTGTGAGTCACAAGCTAAGTGCTACTTATCAAAATGCTATGATAGCAGCTAAGAAATTTAAGGGAAAGATCACTTGCATTGATACTTTATCAGTATCTCATGGTATTACTTTGATGGCGTATCATGCTATTTTGCGAAAAGAACAAGGAATGAAGCTTGAGTTATTAGTTGAAGAAATTAAAGAGATGATTGTAAATACAAGGGTTTACATCCTGGTTAAGGAACTAAAATATCTATACAGAGGTGGAAGAATTGGAAGAGCTCGACACTTTATAGGTTCATCATTAAAATTGAAACCTTTACTACATCTTGTTGATGGAGAACTAGATGCCCTTAAAAGTGTTCGAGGAACAAAAGCAGGCTATAGAGCTATGGATAAATTTGTTACAAAAGATGCACAAGAATTTGGAAAATTTACTCTAATAGGAACTTATGGTAATGATAATCCAAAATTCAAAAGACTTTCAAATTCTGTCAATAAAAAACTCAAACCCTTAAAATATCTCTATGTCCCGATAGGTCCAGCTGTATCATGTCAAGTAGGACCTAATGCAGAAGCATTTTTCATAGCTAAAATTCCTGAAGAAGCAGTAGATATTTACATATAGAAAAAAATTAGTTTTCTATTTACTGTTTTTATAGATAAACCAAAGGAGAGATTATAATTCTTGATTGGACGGCAACTAAAGAAATATTAACCTCTTATGCATAGAGCACTTGTGACTACCTCATATTCGATTGTTATAGACTCACCTTCAGATTTCCCTAAACATCTAGAAGAACAACATGAAGTTTTTGTCGTTCCTGCTAGAGTAATAATAGGTAAAACAAACTATGCTGATGGAGTAGGAATCACTAGAGAAAAGATTTTGCACGAACTTGTTAATTCAAAAGAGGATATTAGATCTCAAGAAGCTCCTCCTGGAAATTTTCTCGAAGTTTTTGAAAAAGCGATGGAAGTTTCAGATCATATTCTATATATAGGAATCAGCCACAAACTAAGTAAGTCATATTTTAGTGCAGAAGTTGCAGCTAGAAAATTCAGGGGGAGAATCACACTTATCGATACTCTGAATATTTCTCATGGAGTCACAATGATGGCACACCATGCATTATTAAGAAGGGAACAGGGTATGGAATTGGCTCCTTTGGTTAATGAAATAAGGGAGATGATCAATAACACTCGAGTTTATGTTTTAGTTGAAGAACTGAAATACCTCTATAAAGGAGGAAGGATAGGAAGAGCTCAACAGACTATAGGATCTCTGCTAAACATGAAACCTCTACTCCATTTAGTGGATGGAGAACTAGATGCTTTGATGAGTATTCGAGGAGCTAAAGCTGGGTATCAGTTCATGGCTGAAAAAGCTGAAGAACATGCTCAAGAATTTGGAAATTTTGCTTTATCAGGTTCGTATGGATCAGATAACCAGAAGTTCGAAAAATTATCAAATTCTCTAAATGAGAAATTAAAACCTTTAAGTTATCATTACGAATCTATAGGTCCAGCTGTCTCTTGCAATGTAGGACCTAAAGTAGAAGCATTTTTCATTACAAAGTTACCTGAAGATTCAGCAGATTTATACAAGTAGAAGGATTTTTTACTCTTTTATTGCTTTTATTGAAAAAACCATTGGAAGATTGTACTTGTTATCTTTAAATGTCCAAATATCTCTTCCTTCCTTCTCCATAAATTGATACTGGGGAAAGAATGTAAACGGATATTCCTTTACTTCTTGGATCTTCAATCCAGCTTCAATAAGTGATGTAATTATCTTACTAAAAGTATGCTGCCAATTATAATTATCAACATTCTCAATCATTTCTTCCTGCTCTGTGTATGTGTATTCTGTTTTATAGTGAAGTGGTTCTTCTCCATAGAAATAGGGATACTTATATTCTAGCTTTTCAGGATTTTCATCATCGAAAATCCATAAGAATGGATGAAATTCAGCTATGAAAAATGTACCACCTCTTTTGAGATATCTGGAAACTATACTTGCCCACTTCTCAATATCTGGGAGCCAACATAAAACTCCATAGGAAGTAAAAACTATATCAAATTCCTCATCAAGGACTTCTGGAAGGTCATAAATGTTTGAGCAGATGAACTTTGCAGGAAGGTTGAGATGTTCGTTTAGTTCATTTGCCAGATTTATTGATTTATCTGAAAAGTCAACACCTGTTACCCTAGCTCCTAATCTTGCCCACGAAAGAGTATCCATTCCAAACTGACATTGGAGATGAAGTAGTGTTTTGTCCTTGACATTTCCTAAGCTTTCTAGTTCTATTTCGTGTAAGCTGTTATTTCCTTTAAGAAAACCTTCCATATCATAATCTGAGGACTTTGCATGTATTTTGCATGCTTCATTCCATTTAGCAAGGTTAGCTTTCATAAATTCATCCATTTCAATCAAATAGGAAAACTACTATTTTCTTAAATGATTAACGATAGAAGAGAAAAAAAAGAAGAAGTTTCTACTCATCTGGAAGTTTAACTTCTCTAGTTG
>MEHH01000121.1 GCA_001940755.1 Candidatus Heimdallarchaeota archaeon AB_125 | reverse complement strand
ATTAGAATCTACATATCCATGGGCTATTGTTTTGTTGATTGCAATTCCATCTCTAGCATTGATTAATAGTTACTTTTACATTTTCAAATTGGAACCATCACACAGAAATAAAATCTATATTCTCAGATTTTTAAACATCGCTACTTTTCTATCACTAATTTATCCAGTATTTTATCGCCCTTCTAATCATATCTACTCATGGTCCGTTTATGATTTCCTTATATTTGTTTATATTTTCATGAGTTATTGTTTTTGCAGTCAAATAGTTCTTAAGACATACCTTTTAACAAAGAAAGAAACAATCAAAAACACTCTTTTCCGAAAGGCTATAGCTGGATCTCCCGCTGAATTAGAATGGAGAAAGTATCTTACTCTCTCAGGATATTTAGCAATTAGTGCAGGTGTTTTGTTCTTACAGTTTTTCTGGTTGATTTACCATGTTTTCATTCGATCTTCACTAGTTAGGAAAGCTAAAAGGAAATTAATTGTTAATTCACTAAACTATGATGAAGATGTCAATTTATCTACAGTTTCTCTTGATTTAGGCATTTCTTTAGAAGAAACTATTTTTCTATTGAAACAGCTACAATTTAGAAGACATCTTCGTATTGAATTTACTCGATATGGAGCTATTTTGAAAGAAGTTCGAAAAGCAAAGTGGTTTTCATTAGATATTCAAGAGAAATATGATGCATTTTTGAATCAACAAAAGATGTCTGATTATGAAATAAAAGCTAACAGATTTATTGAACTAACTGAAAGGAATAAATTAAAACTAAGCGATTTCAGAAGGGTTCTAGATATAGATGAAAACTATTCTGTCAATGACTTAATCTTGTTGCTACCTACAAAAGTTGCTAGAATACGTAAGCCACTGTTTTATACACATTATCACATATTCTTTGATCATGATCAAGCATTGCTGTTAAGAGAAAAAATAACTAAAATCTTTGTGGAAAATGGGGATAAGATATTTGGAAAAACAGTTCCAAAAAAAGCTTCAAAACCTAAAACCACAAAATAATTTTTTCATCCTATATTTTTGAATTTTGCTCCCGATTTTTTAATCTTATAAGCATTGTATCTCTTCTTAATTTTCCAGAAAATTCTAAACCGCATAAATACAATCGCTACTATAAGAGAAGCAATTATACCTGAAGCCACTCCAGCAACAATAATTATTTCCTTTGTTCTTTGACCTGCAGTTAAGTGAGCTGTTTCTTCAAAATATTCAGCTAAACCTGCATAATCTGTTAGAAAGGCAGAGAGTCTTTCTGAAGCAGTCATTTCAAAAGTACATTCAGTAACAATAATCCCTGAAACATCGAAATTGAAAGTGAAGACTCCGTAGCTACCATTCTTTACTAATCTCTGTGCATCAATATCATTTATACCCTCTTCAACAAATTCAAGTGTGAATATGACATAAGAGTCTAATCTTGTATAGTTATCAGTTATGTAACCTGTATTATCAAATACAAGGAAATAATAACCCTCTTCAATAATAATTGTGAATGAATCGTATAGTCTGTCTTCAACAAGTGAACCTGGTACATAGGAAAATGGCGAACCTGTAACAAGTGCAGGTAAGATTATCGCAAGCATTGCTAGTGGAAGAAGTGTCGATTTAACCTTCATTTTCCTTTTCCCATCTTCATAAATCAATTGAAGCTCTATAATGTATTTGAAAAAGATACTTATCAATTTTTGCCTTGGAGGTTTAAATACTTAGAGCTGGTATATAGAGTAATTCTTTGAGAAAAAGGGTTTGGGTTTGGGGGGTTTCCCCCCCAAATGGAAAAGAGGTTGCATCAACCTCCTTCGAGAAACTATTATGGAAATGAATATATAAACTGGTAGACTGGAGACCCTACTGAAAGTAAAAAAATCTGATTATGATTCAGCTTTTTTACTAAACTTCTCTTTTCCAACTAATGGAATTAAGAACAAGAGAGGGATAATTCCAACTAGATAGACACAGGCTGTAACAATAAAAACTAACCAAAATCTTGGATTGATATCACCAACTATATAGCCGCCAATTAGCGCTGAAAAGTTCCAAAAGAAACCCCATGCAAAGGTTTCCAAAGAATTCCATCTTCCTCTTTTATTCTTTGGTACAACGTCCATTAGTATTGATCTACTTAGAGGTTGTCCTGCATTCATTAAAGCTCCTCTTGCTACAAAGAGGGGTACTAAAAGCCAAATGTTTGGATAAAAAGCTATTCCGAATAAACACAATGTTGCAATTAATTGCACTATAAAAATAATCAGAGGTCTACCTCGTTTTATTGAGAATTTTTGTGCGAGAAGAGCAAACAGACCTGTGAATATAGCAGTTATACCCATGATAATTTGAACCCATACTGGATCCAGAGTATATTGTTCTATGAAGAATTGTGGAAAATATTTTATTGTCATCCCCGCACCTACACCAATAATGATATTTGAACAAACTAGTAAAATGGGAATGAGCTTTGTTGCTCTCCTTTGGGTCATTCTGAGAGCTATATCATTCTCTTTGGAATCATCATGATTTACCTTCACTTGTTCTATTGATTCACTAGTACTTCCTAGGCTTTTCTTATCATTGAATAGCCACATTAAAAATATAGAAGCAAATGTAATTAGTATTCCAATTAACATCACATTTCTCATATTAGCAAGAGTCCATTCGTTACCAAAAAGATAGAAGAACAAAACATTGGCAAAGGGACCAGCAGCCATGGCGAATTGACGAACCAAATGAACCAAAGAATATATTTTAGTTCTTTTACCAGATTCAACAGAATCAGCAAAAATTGACTCTAAAGATGGACGAGTTATGGCTTGAAATAACCCCCATAAAGCTAGAGCTACAAAGATGTATGTAATTGAGTTGCCAAAATAGATGACGGCAAGACCAGCTATTCCAACTATTGAAGCGATTTTGAGTAAAATGTCTCTCCTAAATTTGTCAGCAAAAATACCTGAAGGGAAAACAAAAACAGTCATAGTTAACCCCATAGCTAAAGAAGTCCATCCAACAACAATGTTTGACTTATTTGCAAAGAAGTAGATGTAGGCAGTTAAAACATTCCCCATCCAAATTCCTCTACCAAATGATTGGAAAAATGAGAAAAGAAAAACCAATTTTACATTATAATTCATGCTTCTAATTGATTCTCTAAAAGAAGTTTTTTCCAATTCAATCATCCCTTAAACAATTATAAATTCTGGAGAACTGAGTTACTTTTAAACATTTATTTGAACGATAAAAAATAGAAGAAGAGTGCACACAACTTCAAGTTATGTACATCTGATTTTTAAATAAGTTTTGAAATTCGTCACTTTTATATATGTCCAAGAGAAGGTGTAGTTGTTAACTATGGATGAACATTTACATGGAAAAAAATGGATATTGCTTTTTTCTCTTCTCTTTATTAGTGACTTATTCTTAGAAGCACTTTTTATGTTTTTGAGACCAATGTATGTTGAATTCAATGATTTTATTGGAGATATGATAGGGGTTTATACCAATTATATCCTTATCATAATGCTAATCTTTCTTATTCCATTAATCTATTCAGGTTTCTTCATAGTTAAACATGCTATTAAAATCAAAAGAGTGCATGAGATCAAACCTTCTATCTTTAATAGAATACTGAGTGCCTTTTTACTACTTTTAATAGTAGGTTTCTTCATAGTATTAATCATAGTATTCGGAGAAAATGCAGTAATTCTTCTCTATGTCCTCGAATATTATCTACCATTCATCTCATTCGTATTAATAATTGCATCATTGTTACTTCTATATGCTTTCACTGATGAACTTCTTGCTTTACTAAAGAAGCCAAAAATTAAAACCTTTTATTCACAAGTAAAAAGATACCTTCCATTAGCTGTAACATTTCTATTTTTCTCTTGGTTACTAATTATGCCTTTAGTGTTTCAGCCAGTATATGTTCTGAGAGGGGAGTTACCACCTAAACCTTTGATAATTGCGCATAGAGGAGGAGCAAGGTATGCACCAGAGAATACTATTGCAGCAGCTATGTATGTTAATCAAATTGATGCCGACGGCTGGGAGATTGATGTTCAAATTAGTAGTGACGGAATACCTTTCCTTATGCATGATGGTACACTATTAAGAACTACAAATGTGTCAGATGAATTTCCAGCAAGAGCGGAAGAACCAGCTAGTTCGTTTACTATCTCAGAATTGAAGCAATTGAACGCAGGGCAATGGTTTATTGATAGAGATCCATACAAAATGATTGCAAAAGGAAAAGCTCCGACTAATCTTATGACTGTTTTTAGTATTGCTTACATTCCAACTTTAGAAGAAGCAATGATCTATTCCAAGGTAGCAGGTTTGTTGGTTGATGTGGACTTTAAGAGCCCTCCTGAAACTCACCCATTCTATGATCAATTTTTCAATATCAGTCTCAATGTTCTAATTGCAGCAGATTATGCAAATAGTACTTGGGTGACTTCTTATAACCCAGAATGGTTAGATCTCACTGAAAGTTTAGCTCCAGCTATAACCACTGCTCTTTCTCTAGGTTTTCCAGATAGGATTTCAGTTGAAGATTTTCAAGCAACAGGTTATGATATGTTAAACTCACCACATGAGAGACCAAACAGACTTCTCAGAGACTATAATGCAAATAATGTTACAATAAACGTTTGGACTGTAAATATGGCTTCCAGATTCCAGCAATTATGGGCATTAGGAGTTTCTTCTGTTACAACAGATGAACCTATTGTGTATCTAGAAATTGATAATCCAAAACTATTGATTTCTAGAAAGACGTACGTTTCAGTTTGGATAGTAAGCTATCTACTAGCAATAGCCACTGTTCTTTATGTCAAAAGCTATAGCATGAAAAAGAAGAAGAAACAATAGAAATGGTAGTTCTGTTATAAAATTCTGAAAAAGACTTAAAATAAGCTATCGATTTTTAGAGATATCAATAATTATTGGTATCAAAGGAGTTTAGATTAAATTTGGATTCTAACGAAAAGTCTGATACAAAGTTTCTTGATGAGAGATTGCCTCTCAAATCAAAATTAGCATATGGTTTTACAAATTCTGCAAATGGAATGTTGAGTGGGTTAGCTATAGGTGGAGCTATAACTCTCTTCTATAATGTGAAGTTAGGTCTTAGTGAAGAACTTGTAGCTATAGTCTGGTTAGTATTTGCTGTTTGGAATGCTATAAATGATCCACTATTTGGTATACTTCAGGAACGTACAAATACTAAGATAGGAAGAAGAATCCCCTATTTACGATATGGCGCACCAATATATGTTTTAACTTTTATTATTTGCTGGTTTCCTTTTACAGGCATAAATCAAAATGCTTTATTCTGGAACATTTCTAATTGGGCTCCTATTCCTAATTCCCCCCAAATAGCGTTATTTTTGAACATGCTCTTTGTTTTGTTTTTGGTTGATTCTCTTTATACGATGGTTGGTTTAATCACATATACACTTCCTGCAGAAATGACCTTAACTCAACAAGGTAGATCGAATTTGTCAGTTTATTCAATCTATCTTGGAGCTATTGGTATGATTGTAGCAATGGTTATACCACTTATCTTACTGGACAATGAACCGGGAATAATTCATCCTTTCTTTAGACCTGCGATGATTATAGTGGGGATAGTTGCTGGTTCAATAATGTTTGCAGCTAGTTACTTTTTAGTTGAAAATGAATACACAAGATCTGAAGAACCTTTAGGTTTCTTCAAATCTATAGTTGAAACAGTTAAGAATCGAGAATTTCTTATTTTCGAAGTTAGTAATTTCTTCTACATATTAGCCTATACTACTCTAACGGGTGCAATATATTATTTCGTTCCATATGTTCTGGGATATTCTGGATTCATGGCGTCTGTTCCCTTAATATTAGTATTTGCAATGATTTTTGGTTTTTCAGTTCTAGCGAATCATTACGTAAAGAGATATGGATTGAAGAAGGTGTATATAGTTGGTCTAATAGCTTCTAGTGTGATATTTCTGCTTTTACTAGCAGTTGGAAGATTTGAAATTCCATCATTAATAGTTTTGGCCATTCTTGGGATAGGGTTTGCACCAGTTGCTTTAATCAACGGTCCTCTTATGAGTGATATCATTGATAATGATGAACTTCTCACAGGAAAACGAAGAGAAACAACCTATGCTGGCATGAACGCTTTAATCACTAAGCCTTCAATTTCAATTGCCAATGCAATCTTTCTAGCTATCATCAGTGGATTTGGATTTGACAATGAAATCTCTACTCAAACACCTCAAGCTCAATTTGGAATCGTTTTGGGATTTACATTGATACCAGCTATCTGTCTAATTCTAAGTGCAATTGCTTTGAAATGGTATAAGTTAGATGGCCCAGATTGGCATGAAAAGAAAAAGAAATTGAATACAATCCACTTACAAAAAGAAAAAGAATACATAGCTAAGCTACAGAGTGAAGGAAAGATTTCAGCAACTTATCAAAAACTCTACAAAGATGAAACGGAATCAACGAAATAAGCTCGCTATATTAAGCAAACTCAAACATTTCAGTTTCTGCTTTTTGGAGCTCTAATTTGAAGGTAGTTCCCTTCGAATAATCTCCTTTTATTGTATTTTCAATCCATACTTGACCATCATATCGTTCAATAAGAGTCTGAATGATAAAAAGTCCTAAACCTGAACCTGAACCTCTTTTACGGAACTCTCCATATCTTTCAAAGATTTTCTTACGCTTTTCTGGGGGAACACCTGATCCAAAATCAGCAACAGAGATGATTATTTTATTATCTGGTTTTTCTTCTGTTTTAATATCAATTCTAACAACTTGACTTGGAGTGTTCTTCACAGAATTAGTAAGAGTATTGAAGATAAGTTGCTCAAATAACATATCAGCAAAAATGTTGTGCTGAGGATCAACTCGTTCGAAGTTGATTTGAATGTCTTTAAGGGGAAACATGTCTTTAAGATTCGTTATACACTTGTGAATACTACTAAGAACATTAACAGATCTTAAATCGTAAGTAAATTCAATGTCTTTTTTCATTAATACAGAAATATCATCAAGAAGAGCATCTGTTTTAGTCAATGAAGCTTTTGCTTTTGAAATGGAGATTTTCAACTCCTCAACTGTTACATCTTCATCTTCAAGAGATTGAGATACACAGCTCCAGAGTATGGATATATAGTTTCGAAGATCGTGAGTTAGAATATCTAAAAGAAGAGTTTTTTCCTTCATACTTTCTTCCTTTTCTCTGCGTGTTTCAACCCTTTCTGCAATTTCTCTCCCACTTGTTAAAACATATCTTTCCTTACCTATTACTACAAAACTTGAGCTAAATTCTACAGGTAACAATTCACCATTTTTGAGAACAATTTCAATTTCATAAGTTAGAAAGCCATCTTGAATAATCTTCCCAACTAGTTCATGAATTTGTTCTGTATGTTGTAGTGCCATTATATCTCTTGCAGAACTGTTTAGTATTTCCTCTTTGGTGAAACCAGTCCATTTGGATGTTGCAGGATTAGCATATACAAAATTAGAGATGTCATTATGTTCATCTAACTTGAATACAGTAATACTGTCATTAGACATTTCAAAAAAAACCTTGTAAATATCCTCGAACTTCTCGTATTCTGATTTTTCACCCATGAAATTAGCCTTCTAAATTAATTCTACCAGAGGTTAGATAAAAGTATATCATTCTATCCAATCTATATGCATATATGAATTTAAATTTCTTTTGTTTTCAAGTATTCAGCTAAATCTATCTTTTCGTCGTTTATCTTTAATTGAACATTAT
>MEHH01000120.1 GCA_001940755.1 Candidatus Heimdallarchaeota archaeon AB_125 | reverse complement strand
CAGGTACTGGCTGCAAAAGACGTTGCCGAACAGATTGCCGATGTCTTCAGGGGGCTGCCGGCAAGGTCGGCAATTAATGTACCTTATATACCTTCAGAAACTCTGACAGCGCTGGCGCCTTTCATGGGACTGGCATCTGTGTTATGTAAATTAGTCTACTAATTGCAGGAAAATCAACTACACCTGTTCCTCTAATTGTTGCAAGCAAACCTTCAAACAGAACTGTTGTAGCATTACCTAAAATCTTGGGTCCAACTATCATAGCTGCAGTTGACCCAACTGCGATAAAAATTGCAATGAGAATTACTACCTTGTATCTACCAAGATATCTTATCAGTTTCTTCATTGTTCCTTTGAAGTCAGTAGCTTTGTCACCTTTCATCATGGCCCCCACTGGTCCCCCTCTTCCTGGACCTCCTCGAGGTCTTCTTCCTCCTCTTGCGACTGGTCCGTGACTCATGATAAATCCTCCAGTTCAAGTTGAGAGGTTGCAATCTCTCTGTAGATATCATTCGTCTCTAGCAATTCTTCATGGGTTCCTTTACCAACTATTTTTCCATCATCAAGAACAATTATCTGTTCTGCATTTTTGACTGTGGAAACTCTTTGAGTTACAATTAATAGGGTACTATCACCTGTTTGTTTCTTCAGAGCTTTACGTAAAGCTGAATCTGTTTTGAAATCTAATTGTGAAAAACTATCATCAAAAATATAGATAGGTGGTTTTTTGACTAAAGCTCGAGCAATAGAAAGTCTCTGCTTCTGACCTCCTGAAATGTTCATACCAGCTTGAGCAATTGCACTTTCTAATCCTTCTTCATTAGAATCTACAAATTCTGTTGCTTGAGCTATATCAAGAGCTGTACGAATATTTTCTTCACTTGCATCTTCATCAGCGAATTTTAGGTTGCTTTCTATTGTTCCAGAGAACAAAGAACTCTTTTGAGGAACATACCCAATAACCTCTCGTAGATCATGTTGTGTTACTTCTCGAATATCAACTCCATCAATCGAGATTGAACCTGATGTTACTTCGTAGAATCTGGGAACTAAGTTAATGACAGTAGATTTGCCTGATCCTGTTGCACCAATAAATGCTGTAGTTTGTCCTGGTTCAGCTGTAAAACTAATATCTTGCAGCACACTTTTCTTAGCTCCTGGATAGTTGAAAGTTACATTACGGAACTCGATAGATCCCTTAAATGGTTCTGCGAATTTCTTGGGGTCTTCTGGATCATTGATAACTGGTTCTGTCTTAAGAACGTCTTGAATACGATTACCTGCAACTACAGCTCGTGGTAGAATGATGAACATCATAGTAAGCATAAGAAACGCAAATACAATCTGCATAGAATATTGTAGGAAAGCCATCATATCTCCAACTTGCATTGCACCGTCTGCTACATTGTGAGCTCCAACCCAGATGATACTCACTGAAAGGCCATTCATAATTAGCATCATGAAAGGCATCATAATTACCATAACTCTGATAACAAATAAGCTGACAGCTGTCAAATCAATATTAGCTACGTCAAATCGTTTTTCTTCATGTTTTTCTCTATTAAATGCTCTAACAACAAGCATTCCAGTAAGATTTTCCCGAGCAACAAGGTTAAGTCTATCAGTTAATTTTTGAATTATCTTAAATTTCGGTAAAGCGACTACGAATACAATCATAATTAATCCTACAAGCGCAAAAACTGCTACACCGATTAACCACCACATTGATCTGCTCTTCTGTAAAGCTCGAACAATTCCTCCTATACCCAAAATTGGAGCGTAAAAAACCATTCGAACAATCATATACAAAGCCATTTGCACTTGAGTAATATCATTAGTTGTACGAGTTATTAACGATGCAGTGGAAAAACTGTCAAGTTCAATACTGGAGAAACTTTCAACCTTCCTAAACAGATCACTCCTAATATCTCGCGCCATTCCTGAAGACGTTCTTGATGCTAAATAGCTTACTGCTATAGTACAGATTACTGCAAGAAATGTCATCAGAAGCATCAGTCCTCCTGATTTCAAAATGTACATATTTTGAAGCCTGTCAGTATTCATTCCCAACATTTCATATTCCAACTTCAAACCTATTACAGCAAACTGATTCAACATTGTTTCTCCTATTTCAGTAAAAGACTGTGATATCATTTCAACAATGAATGAAATGTTACTTGGAGGTAACAAACTCATCATACCAAAGAAAACTGGTGCAGGTGGGATAGTACTGACATTATACCCTAATTGCTCCCAAATCTCTGTTGCATTTTCTGGATTAGCTAATGCTTGTTCAAACACAAAAACCACAACAAGTGGTTTAACAATAATTTCCTCCAAATCTTGAAGTTCCGTTTTCTTAATATCATTTAAAACATATATTGACTCATTGGTTAATACAGGGTAGGTTTCTAAGTAAATATCATAATTTGTTGAATTTTCATCTATTAATGTATATGAACCATTTACAATAGTTATATTTGTAGAATCCATAAAGATAAAGACTCTTTCCAACTCGGTTTGACGTATCGCCATTGGAACTGGACTCTCTACTCCTCCTTGTTGAATTCCTGTATCAACAATGTTTGATAGATAATCTGGTAAAGCTAGTTCAAGATTTGCTTGAGCATAAAGAAGCCCTATAGATGCTAGTATCAGTAACAAGTATGGTTTTGCGTATTTTAATAGTTTAAACATAATTTTTTGCTCCTTAAATCTAAGTTATTTATCCAAAACTCCTTCTTTTGGTAAATCGATCTTATTTTTTTCAGCGATTTCCTTTAGTGATAAGAGAAACTCCTCTATGACCTTTTCTGTTTCTTTTGGAACCTCTTTCAAGAGAAGTAATGCTATAAAAGATATGTTCCTCATGTTTTCAAGAGAATCATGCATTCTCTGTTGAAATGCTTTAGATTCATCAGAACTTTCTATATTACCAACCATTTGCATAAATGAGAAAAATCTAGTAAAGCTCTTCATCATATGCATTTTCATATGCTGATGAGTTTCTTCAGATTGCTTTTTTCCATTTTTAGTAATTGAGTAGATTTTTTGTACTCTTCCACTTTCAATTCTCTCTTCAGAAGTAACCAATCCATCGCTCTCCATAGATTTAAGTGCATTATAGATTGCAGTTTGACTTGGTTTCCATTCAAATTTCTCTTCTATGCAGGTTGCTAAAGCATACCCATGTGAAGGTCCCTTTAGCGCAATTTGCATCAATAGAAGTGAATCAAGAATCTTAGTAGGTGGTATTATAGGATTCACGAGCAATATGAAATTCGTGTTATATATAAAAATTGTCATATAACAGAAATTCTGGGTGAGAAAATTGATATTCTGTATATATTTGTCTCGAATTCTGTCTATTTAATATTTTTGAGAAATTCAATAACGGAAGGTATTACCATATCACCATTATAATGAAGTTCATGACCTACTTCAGGAAATGAATAAAGTGTTACATTTTTCGCTTCCTTAACGAATTCCAAATTTCTAGGATAATGACCCCAACCGTCTTCTTCTCCAACATACATCATGATTGGAGCTTTAACCTTCCTATAATATCCTTCTTTTTCTGGGATTAAATCTGCACTCCAGAAGGCGAGTAATGCTTTAAAATCAAATTTACTTATTGCTTCTATTACTTCATCAGTGATTTCTGTTCCTCCTGATTCTATATATTCTAAAAACCTTTCAGAACCACCTTTTAGAATATCTCGTAATCCATCTCCTTTTTTTATGATTTCCTCATCAAAAGGTTGAGGACTAATTCCACCGAGAATATAAGCACTGAACCTTTCAGGATAATATTGAGTTAATCCAAAACCAATATGACCTCCCATTGAATATCCCCAGAAGTAGGTTTTTTCTATTTCTAAATCATCAAGTACTGCAATAATATCTGATGTTAAGTGCTTCATAGAATAAAGATCAGAATTATGAGGTTTATCACTTAATCCATGTCCTCGTAAATCAATTATAATAAGCATATAATTGTCTAGTAATGATTCAACATATCCTAGTTCATACCATTCATCTAATGTGTCCATAAAACCGTAAAGCAGTACTAGCGGTATTCCTTCTCCTTCAATTTTATAATGTATCTTTACACCTTCATTCTCTGTAAATGGCATAAATATGATTATAGATAATCCTGTTTTAAAATCTTCTTGAAAAAGAGAATTATGTATTTTGTTGACACTAGATACACGGGGTAATGTTTTTAATACAAGTAAATCTACAAACCAAAGGGGTTCAAATGAAGAATACCAATAATGGCTGTCAAGATTATCTTGCTAGAGCTGTTTTTTTAACAGGTATAACTGATTTTGGTAATGAACTCTTGTATTTCTATCCTGAAGTAAAAATAAGTGAACAGATAGACCATGATTTATGTCTAAAAACTATACCTATGGCATGTCAAGATGGAGACATGTTAATTACTCGAATAGGTGATCTCAATGCTGTCACTGTTACTCGTTTAATTCCTTGTTTTGAAAAGAACAATCACAAAAAAGAAACCTTTGCTTCTTTAGGAATCTTAATTCCTTTAGATGTTAATCCAATTCCATACTATAAGATGTTAGCAAATCTGCTTAGTAGATTTGAACAAGAAGGAAAACTCAACAAGGAAGCTCTTGTTAATTGTGTTCCTAAACTATACAAAACAATAAATCAAAAATTAATGTAATTTGTTTTAAGTGCATTTCTTTTAATCAACATCGCGTATATCTACTTCATTTCCGGAGAAAGTATTAATCAATAATATATAAGTTGAATTAACAAACTCACAACCATATCTTCCATTGTTGAAAGAATTATTTGAAACAGTTATGTTAAATGAGTTCAATGTTCTTAATCCTCTATAATTTGAGTCAAAGTAATTATTGTTAACTGTTATAAAATTTGATTCGGAAATGTATATGCCAGCATAACCATTATACCTAAAATCACTATCCTGAATAGCACTATTTGAGCAGTTAACCATGCAAACGCCTATTCCAGTAAAATTGGAAGTTTGATTTTTAACTAGAATATTAGTACAATTGATCAGAAATAGTTGACTATAGAGATTTTCATCAAAATTAGAACCGTTTAAGTTTAGAAAATAACCCACTTCTTTTCCTCTGACGATATTGCTAACCACTTCAGCTGAATGATAGTTCATAGGATCTGAATCAATCAGCTCAATTCCTTTATATGCTAAAGTATTATTTCTTATTACTGTTCCATTTAAGTTGTATATCAGAAATCCAACTGGTCTTTCATATGCTTTGTCATATTCTTGCATTTCACTAGTATTGAAACTGCAGGTGTTATCTTTAATAATCGTTCCTACCGCACCTAGAAGTCCAATTTCCTCATTTTCTATATTGATAAAGGTGTTATTCTGTATTAAGAAATTTAGATGATCATTTGCATAATTAAAGCTAAATGCACCTATTCCATATTTCCCATTTTTGAATATATTATTTTTTATTACACATTCATATGTGCGAATACAGTGTATTGCTTCTAAACAATTTTCGAATATATTATTTCTAATTTCAATTAAACCTGGAATACTAACTCCAAGAACTATTCCTCTTTCATTCGATTTGGAATTTATTTGGTTATTTTGGATGAGTACGAACTTTGAGATGTTGGATATCATTATAGCAACAAAATCATTTATGATCATCCTTCTATTTTCTATTCGATATGGATCTATCTCAGTTCCTGTTCCAGGAAGATCATACTTGAGAAAATCTTCATTTGATTTAATTATAATTGGAGTTTTCCTTTTCCTTAAGATTATGCCAATAGGTGTAAATACTGAAACAATAACAATAGAACTAATAAGAAACACCCAGAAATAACGGTTTACAAAGAGATTTTTAGTTCTCATATATAATCTCATTATAAGTATATATTTTGATTAATAAGTATATCTCTGAGAAGCAAAAAAAGAAGAGAAAAAGATTACTTTTTCATCTTTCTAGTAATGATCCAAAAAGTTGTTAACCCTAGTACTGCTAGTAATGGTTCAATGAATGAAATACCTAAAGTCCAAGTATTTCCAGTATCAGATTTCTCTATACCTATCTTCATATCTACTACTGTTTTGTATCCATCAACAATTGTCTTAACATTTATTCCATAAAACATCTCATTTACTAATCCGTTATTTGTATCAATTTCTACATAGTAGTTTGAAATCCCTTGAACACTCCAATCATAATCAACATTAGTTGAGACTGTTCCATCATCAAAGTATCCTTGGTTTGTAACATTTAGCTTGAAGATTCCGCCTATATATGAAACCTCTGTAATTCTGCCAAGGACACCTGGATTTATGATAGGATTATTATGATTCGAATCGTCTAATGCTAGGTTTAAGCTAGTAACGCCATTCAAATCAGCTTCTAGTTCTTCATAGAATGTTGTGTTGGAATTGGCAAATACTGGCAATCCTTTGATGAAATCATAGCTTGAAGTATCAGGTATTTCAATAGTTATGTCTGGAGGATCATACGGATTAAATCCATCAACTAGCATAGCATATAGCCCTTCTATAGACAAAAACATACCATACCACATATCCAAGGGAGTTTGAGCTTGGACACTCCTGTCTCCAATAGTTTCTGTAACATTGAAAATCGTAGTTTCGTATGGAAGTCCAAAGTAAAACACTTCTGATGAATCAAAAATTGCATCGACTTCTACATTAATTGTACCGTTAACAATCCCTACCCCTGTTTCTTCAGCTGTAACTACATTGTTCTCTTCTAAATAGAAATAAACTTTGGAAATTACATAATTAAAAGAATCTCCAACTTCTACCTCAACAAAAGGAGAAACAGCTGTAGTAAATGGAGCAGAAGAAAGAATCATTAGCAAGGATAAACCTGCTAGGAAAATTGTTAGTTCTTTTTTCATTTATTGTGCACCTCTTTAGATGGTCTAATATTATATATAGAAAAAGTAATATTTAACAATTCAGTTCGAGAAAAGCAGAACTCAGAATTTCAAAATAAATGAATTTAAGTGAATTCTTTTCGTTTACTATCTGTAAGGTTGTTTAAGTAAAGCTCCTCTTCCTTCTTCAACAATGTTTTAATGGAGTTAACATTTCTCCAGGTGTTCTACTTTTCAAAGGTTCCATTTCCTTACATTCTATTATTGTAATCTCTTGGTCAAAAATGAATAAACCTGCCTTTTTCACTTCTTCTATCACTTGTTGTTTAACAGAAGCTTCTGGTTTTTCTAGAAAGAATATCTTTATTTTTGATTCTTTACTACTTACAAAATCCCAAATTCCTATAACTTTCCCGTTCAGTAGAATAGAAGAAGTAGCATTCCCTGATCTGTCAAAGAGATGATTGTAATGTTCCTCTTCTACAAGTCTCTCCCTATCTTTATGACCCATAAGATAAGGATCTAAATCTGATAGGAGGTTGACTATGTTCTCTTCTTCTTGTTGTAACTGTTTGAGATTTTTCAAATCTTCAGAGAAGATTAGAAACTCCTTTTCTATCCCTTTTATTTGAATCCTCTCAATTTTATTCTCTAATTCTAGAAGGATTTTTCTAGTTTGAGTTTTATTGAAACCTGTCCACCAAAAGATATCCGTTTCAGTAGCAGGACCTAAACTCTGAAGATAATACTCTACAAGAAATTTCATGCTCTCCTCTTCATAAATTCCCTCAAAGTCCATTTCAGGGAAGAATTCAGTAAATAAAGAATAAGTGTGTCTCTTATCTTTCCAACTTTTTATTGGTTTATTTCTTATTATATCTAGTTTGTCACACATTAATGAAA
>MEHH01000119.1 GCA_001940755.1 Candidatus Heimdallarchaeota archaeon AB_125 | reverse complement strand
TAGAACTCTTTGCTGTTGTCCTCCACTCAAATGACCTATTGGTCTTTCAAGCATGTGGTCCATATCTACTAATTTCAAAGCATTGAGAGCTTTTTGTTTATCTTCATTTGTTAGGGATTTAACAATTCCAGCTTTAGCATATCTTCCCATCTCAACTACATCTTTGACAAGAGCTGGAAAGTTTCTATCAATATCAGTAATTTGAGGAACATATCCAAATCTGCATTTAGTTTCCTTTGGAATTTTATCTTCAATTATCTAACCGAATAAAGCACTTTGACCTGTTAAGGGCTTTACTAATCCCATAATTGGCGTCAATGGAGTTGTTGTACCTGAACCATTTGGACCGCAGATTCCAAGAAAATGTCCATTATGGATATCAACATTGACATCGTACAATGCAGCCAAATTACCATAGACTACATTGATATCTTTCATGCAAATTAATACCTCATTTGAACTTGTAGAATTCATTGTTTTTTCCCTCCATTATCATGCTTATGTTTAGAAGGAATTTTCTTTGCTCCTAAATCTGTTTTGTAAATTATTAGTCCTTTTTCATCGTGTTTATGTGGAATATCCTTTGCAACACAATTGTCCTCTATACAATATTGTTTTCCTAATATAGTTCTAGAACAGTATTCACAATCTGCTACAACATGTCCTGTACCTGACTTTCTCCTTTTTGGAGATGCAATAAATGAAACTACGAAGATCAATGTTGCAATACCGACTATAGTTGATCCAGATGGAATATCCCATAAATAAGAAATTGTTACACCTAGAAATCCAGAAATAACTCCAAATAAGCTCCCTAAAAATAGCATTTTCTTTAACTTGAATGTCCATTGATATGCAGCTGCTGCGGGGGTAATTATCATAGCAAAAACTAGTATTGCTCCAACAGCTTTGAGCGAAATATCTATTGTAATTGCCATGAGTGCAAGGAACAGATAATTGAGAAACCTTACAGGAATTCCTATGACAGCAGCCATTGCTGGGTTGAACGTCATCAAGTAATATTCCTTCTTCAAACCAAAAATTATTAGTATAACCGAAATAGCGACAAAGAATAAAATTACCAAGTTCTCCATTGAAACAAGAAAGATATTACCAAAAAGTATGGATCTTACATCTGTTGAATAAAAAGGCATGAGACCAATAAATAGGATAGCTAGTGCCATGAAACTGGTGAATACAATTCCTATGATTACTTCATCTTTCATTACTTTCTTCTCATTAACATATCCAACACCAAGTGATGCAATTAGACCAAAAGCTATAATTGTAATAAGAGGGTCTATTCCAAGAAGTATTCCTAAAGCTGCACCCGCAAAAGCTGAGTGTGCTATTGCTTCTCCTAGAAAAACCATTCCCTTGAGAAGAACAAATACACCTATCACACCACCTAAAATTCCAATGATAAGAGCTGTAACTAGAGCTCTTAGAAGTATGATATCTGAGAATATTACTGTAATTGCACTAAGACCTCCAATAAGAGTAATAATGATGACAGTCTTCACTATCGGTGATTCTTTGAGTTTGTCCAATGATTCACCTCTAAATCTGAAATAACCTAGTATAATGGCTGTAACGCTAAAGAAACTCATACCTATGATAAACGCTGTTAAAATCCAACCTTTTGCATCTACAGCTTCAGGATTAAGTAAAGCGAGTACATTATATTCAATCATATCTATGTAAGTGTAAACATTGTTAATTCCAAGAAGGGGAGTTAACTTTGCTAATGACGCATTTGTTTTTCGAGCAAGGTTAAGAATTTGATTTCCTTCTAATTGAGGTTGAGTTACGATTATAGAAATATTCTCTGCAATCATCGTAGCTTCAATTTCTCTGATATGTCGAAGAGATGGTTCAGAACCTTCATGTTCTTCAATAACCCCAACTCTTTCAACTCCTAGTACATCCAAGAGATAAAGAAATGATGGGTGGTGAACAACAACTCTCATACCAAGAGTCTGGTTGAAAGGATCTTCTTGAATTCTTATTAACAAATCATCAATCTCAGCAAGGTAGTTGTCTCTGTTTGTTTCATACTCTGTTTGATGACCAATATCTAGTAATATAACTTCATAAGTTATATTCTGAACAAAGATTTTAGCATAATTAGGATCCATCCATATGTGTGGATTCTTATCGCTAGTAACTGGATCAACTTTCATCATATCCTCAGTTGCTAGATACAATACATTCAAACCTGAATAATCTGTTGAATCCAAATCTATCCAAGATTCAAGACCTGGAAGTCCGAACACAATGAAGAGATCAGATGCTGAAATCATTTGAATAGCACTAGGTGATAATTCATATGTGTGAGGATCTTCTCCTCCAGTTACTACAGCAGCAGGACTAAAATAACCTTCTCCGATTTCTGCTGCCCAATCAGCAATTATTGATAAACTAGTAACAACTTTGATTTCTCCTGTTGGTTCATCAGAAAAAGAATAGTTATCATTCTCTTCGTAACTAGCTACAGAAACTGCTAAGGAAGATAGAGAGATCAACATTACTATGCTTATAAACAGAATCTTGCTGTATTTGCGATTCATCAGAAAAACATTTTCAATGAATTATTTATCAGTTGTTGTTAACCCAAATAAAAATAGAAATTTAGAGAGAATTCCAATTCTACAAAACTTGAACCCATCTTGGTTCAAAGTCACCCTTTGCAAATTTGATTCTTACGAGTTGTTGAAGACCTTCTGGCTCATCCTCTCGTTTTGTTTCAACAAGCATGTCTACTATCGTGTGAAGAGTATTTTCAGTTTGTTCATCTATTACTCCTGAATCAAGTAGTAGAAGCGCAGATTGTTTTCTTGTTCTAACACGAGCTGCAAGAGTTTGTAAGAAATTTAGTACCTGCATTGGTTGATTGTATAACATCAATATTGCTAATTGGTCAAAGACTATTCTAAGTTTCTTTGTATTTTCCGACAAATCATCTATTGTTACTGAGAGAGTTAGTAGATCACTTGCATGGTCTAAATAAAAGGTGTTTTTTGGTAATTCTTCTGGGAATGAACGGTATGATATTGAATCAATAAAATGAATTCTACCTGTATCAATGTGAGTTTTCAAACCTGTGATGTATGGTTTTAAATCTTCAATGTAGTCATCAACTGAAGAAGCAAAAAGAACAATTAGAATCGTATCACCACTTGTGAGTCCATCCTCAATATATCTTTGAGCAAGCTTTTCTTTGGAAGTCCCGGATTCTCCAGCTAAAAGTATCAATGCACGTTCTACGCTTTGAACAAGTATATCAATTCTAGTTTGTACTGACATTGTTTATCCTCTTCCTAGGTAAGTTGCTTTACAACTTCTTTACAGAATTTCAATGCTTTTTGTGCGAACTTATCAGTGTTTACAGACTTCGAAGCTAATCGTAGACGGTGACTGATCTGAATAGGTTCGATGTTAATTTTACCTTTGTATTTATCTTCAAATAAAATAATTGCAGAACTTCTATAGAATTCCTTCTCTTCATTGTAGTAGAGATATGCACATCCACAGCCTAAAACAGCATCAACTGTAAGATAGAGTTTTTCATAATCATCAGCTTCCTCTTCAGTTAGTTTAGGAATCTCCACCATCTGTTTAAGAAACATAGCTGCCATTTCTTTTGCTGATGTTTTGATATCTTCATCTTTTATTTTGATCTTTTCAAATGGATTTTTGCCAATCAAAGACTTGCCCATTTGAGCAACAAGGACTCTTGTCCAAGGATAATCTGTTGTTTCTCCATCTTTTGGAACTTCTCCACTTGTTAATACTTCAACATCTAAAAGAGAACTATAAAGAGGATCTTCTAAATAATGTGCAACAACTTTACTTATATTCTCCATAGTTTTCTCTAAATTATCTCCACCTGCTTTATCTTTTAGAACTATCAGAAAATCACAATCTGATTCTCCAGCGATATGTTCTTTGGTTACAACACTACCAACTAGGATAAGGCTTTCAACTTCATTTTTTAGTTCGGCTTTTACGTCTTTGGTAAATTCATCAATTAGATTCTGGTATTCATCCCTCATGAACATTGGACCTCTAGGAGGTAACCTTGTTGGGCCAGTAGGAGGGCCGGTAGGAGGACCGGATGGTTGCTCACTCATTGTAATCTCTCGTTTATTTTTGTTATAGTTTATCTATGATAACCATTTTGTGATAGTTTTCTTAAACTTTGCTCAAGATATAAAGGATGCGATTACATCTTTTTCCCATTAAAGATTTATACTTGATATGTAATAATAATCTGTAATTGTAATATTGGTCGAATAAGATGGGGAAAAAGAAGCAGAAATATGATGAGCAAATAGAGTTATGCCCTCATAATGCCACAATTGAAAAGATTACAGAAGATCTACAAACTGATGTCAAATTCGGTCTACGTCATGAGATAGCAGAGCAAAGATTGGAACAATATGGATCCAATGTTATCCCCAAAGTTAAAGGATCTATATGGGATGTTTATATCTCTCCTCTTCTGAATTGGTTAATTAACATTTACCTTATTGTAGCAATTATTATGGTTATTCTAGGAATACTAAAAGCATTCGTGTATAAAGTAGAATCGTCAGATGTTTGGGGACAGATTGGTTTCTGGATGGCAATCATTGGTGCTAATATTATTTTTACAATTTTCCAACAGATAAGAGCTCAATTCAAGCTTGATGCATTACACAAATTATCTGCGCCATCTTCTATAGTAATTAGAGATGGTGTTCCGGAGAGTGTTACAGCTGATTTACTTGTTCCTGGTGATTTGATAGAGCTAGATCAAGGAGATAGAATCCCAGCTGATGCGAGAATTATTTATGCTAGCAATTGTTTAGTAAATGAAAGTGCACTAACAGGAGAATCAGTAGCTGTAGAGAAAATAAGTACACCACAGGAATGTCTTGAAGAAGACACACCTATTTCACAAAGAATCAATATGCTCTATACTGGAACTTTTCTAGAAGTAGGAAGAGCAATAGCTGTAGTTGTGAGTACAGGAATTTATACAGAACTAGGTAAATTATCAGTTGAACTTCAAGAAATAGGTTCGAATGAGATTCCAATTCGATCTAAAGTTAACAAACTAGCAAAATGGCTAGGTTTAGCTGTTGTTGCTTTCCTTGTTGTTTCAGTTGTATACAAAGCAATATTACATTCAATTGATGGAACTTTAGGAGATATAGTGTTTCTAGAAGATATAATAATATCAGTTACAACATCGATGGCTATAATGCCAATTAGTATTCCCCTCCTAACAACATTAATTCTTCTAACTGGAGTACTATCAATGGCTAAAGATAGAGTGATTATTAGGAATTTATCAGCTGTTGAAACTTTAGGAAGAAGTTCAATTTTGTGTAGTGATAAAACTGGTACAATTACTTCTAACCAGATGACAATTCAAAGGTTATGGGATACTGAGCAATTTTACGGGGTTTCAGGTGTAGGATATAGCAACAAAGGAGCAATCTACCCTCTAGGAGAAGAATATCCTGAATCTTTTGATGAATATCATCTACCAGATTCATTGAAACCATTTGCAGAGGATTCAGAATTGGACTATCTTCTGGTAGGTGGATTACTGAATAATAATGCACATTTAATTGTAGAAGAAGTATTCGAACCTCATCATCAAATTTCATGGAAAACTACAGGTGATCCAACTGATGGAGCGTTTTTAGCTTTATTCAACAAATCAGGAATTGTTGAAAAAGAAATAAGAAAACAATATGGATTTCTATCAGAATTTAATTTTGATTCAACTCTAAAAAGAATGAGCAAAACATTCCAAGATAAAGAAGGATATACAATATTCTGTAAAGGGGCAAGTGAAACAGTATTGCCATTGTGTACTCAAATTGGAAGACCAGAACACCATAGAGAAATTACTAAGAAAGACAAAGAGAGAATCATGGAGTATGTAACTAAATTTGCAGCACAAGGATACAGAGTAATATCTCTAGCTTTGCGTCCAATGGATACAGATACGATAATACCAAGTATAAGAGATGATGCAGAAAACGAGTTGATATACAATGGGTTTGTATGTATGCTGGATCCACCAAGATATGGAGTGAAAGATGCAGTAGAAGAATGTTATCAAGCAGGGATAACTCCAATAATGATAACTGGAGATAGTCCAATAACAGCGAAAGCAATAGCAAAAGAAGTAGGGATGATAAGAGGAGAAGAACTAGTAGTTGAAGGAAACCAAATTAAAAAACTGACAGATGAAGAGTTCTTCAATACAAGAATTTTTGCAAGAGTGTCTCCACAACATAAACAAGTGATTGTAGGAAAATATCAAGATAGAAGAAAAATAGTTTCCATGACAGGTGATGGTGTCAACGATGCCTTAGCTTTGACTAATGCTGATGTTGGTATTTGTATGGGTATTGCTGGTACCGAGGTTGCCAAGCAAGCTTCTGATGTTGTTATCGCAGATGATAGTTTTACTAGTACTGTTCTTGGTGTTAGAGAAGGTCGCGGTTTATTTGATCGTATTCGTGTAATGATTTTCTTCTATATCACACTCAATATTGCTGAAGCTATAATCTATTTTACTAGTTCATTTATCTCTGGTTTCCATATTGTTAATGATTTTCAGCGTGTATATATCTTCTCCACCGCTCATCTTATCCCTCCTTTGGCTTTCATTTTTGATAGTATATCTACAGAAATAATGGATTATCCCCCTAGAGATGATGAAGAGATTTTCAATAAGAGATATGTTTTAGCTCTTGTTGTTCTGGCTTTGACACTTGCTTTTTCAGGTGGAATCGTTTACCTCTTTGGTTATATGAGTCTCCTTCCTGTAACTACTTTCAACAGATCTGGTTTGATTCCTATTCTTCTAGGAGAGCCAGGTGCTGTGTTATCCTCCCCTATCCATTTAGGACATGCAAAAGCAAGAACAATGTTTGTTACCGTTCTAGTTATAGCTGAAAGTCTTGTTGTTTTAAGTCTTCGAAGATTAAATAAGTCAGTTTTTCGAACGTTTAAGGAAGATAGAAAATGGATTGTCCTTATACTCGTATTTAGCGTACCAATTCTTCATATACTATTGATGTATATCAAACCCCTTCAATTACTAGCAGGAAAAATCTTTCCATTCTTACCTGAATTTCTCCCATTAGGAATTCTAGATTGGTTGGTTGTATTAGTTGCAGTGACGATTCCTCTAGCTACGCTTGAAACGTATAAGCTCTTCATTCGTAGGAGAAAGTCTTATTATTAGCTTTCGATAAAGTCCATGTCTGAAGATTTAAAACAGATTTGTAAAAATCTGAATTGAATTCCAATAGGTGAATCAATGTTTTCCAATCAACAGAATAGAATCAATGACCATCCAATTTTAGATGAAGAAGAGTATGAGATGATAAAATTTACTTTTGATGGTTTAGATCTACTTGGAAAAAAAGGAGAAATGATATCCTCAGCTCTTATAGCAAATGGTATCCAGATTTTTGGAAAACATCCTAAAGATCAAGCACCTTTGGGTATTTTCTGTGCGAATGGTCAATGTGCTCAATGTACTGTTCTTGTTGATGGAATAGCTCTAAAGTCTTGTATGACTCCTCTGGAAGCTGGACAAAAGATTGAGAGTGTTAACGATTATCCTCCTTTACCTGATGATGATAAAAAAGTAGAATTCAAACCTATACCTACTATTGAAACAGATGTGTTAATTATTGGTGCAGGTCCTGCAGGGATTGTAAGTGCTACAACAGCTAAAAGATACTATCCAGATAAAGATGTTTTAGTGATAAAGAATACAGAAACTGGCTGT
>MEHH01000118.1 GCA_001940755.1 Candidatus Heimdallarchaeota archaeon AB_125 | reverse complement strand
TTGATCTTGGTGGAGGACAATATAGCTACAGAGTCACTTATGCAGATGAAGGAGTCTACACTCTTATTCTTGAATCTGCTGATGATAAATGGATGCAACGGTTCCTCTATGATTCTCAGCCACCAGTAATAACAATTGAATCAGCTTGGGAAAATTATACAATTCCTGAAGTAGGCAGAATAGATTTCAAAATTGAGGATACAACTACAGACATTGCTGCTGCAAGTGCAACACTCAATGGAGGTTATATTGGAGTATCAGGAGCAGGAAAAGTAAGAACCTTTTCTATATTAGGATCTAAGCTTACTGAAGATCTTAATGAGTTATATGTGTATGCTAAAGATGCTGCAGATAATATAGTTGAAAGCACCTATCTTATTCCAATGACGAACGTAAAGACACCTTTCTCAATGGTAGCTATTCTAGTAAGTCTAGCGTCTATTGCAGCTATAGTTACTATATCGAGAAGAAGGAAAAACTAGTTTTTTCTTTTTTTTCTTACTTTTTTTTTTCTTCCTTTAGCAAACACTTTTAACGCTTTTTTCTTTTATTCTCTTGAAATTCTAGTAAGAGTAATTTCAGAAAGAAGTTTAAGGATTCAAATGACTATAGCAAAAGGCACTAAATTTATTGTATGGCTATTATTAGCTTTTTCTGCAATGAGTACTATCATATCATTTGTAATTTGGTACCTTACTGACTTTTTTTGGCATTTTATTATTCTTGGTTTAATTGTTATTACATATTCATTCCTTATCTTGACTTTTCGTGATCCTGCAAGATCTATTAGCACTGATATCAACAAAATTCTAGCTCCAGCTGATGGAAGAGTTATGGAACTGGAAGAGGAAGAAGGAAGAATTTACTGTGTTATCAGGATGTCGCCATTTGATGTTCATATGACTCGAAGTCCTATAAGTGGTAATATTACCAACGTAAAATTTCAGAAAGGTTCCCATTGGCCTGCTTATTTTCCAGAGTATGCTAAAAGAAATCAAAGAAATAGGATAGATATATTTGATGAAGAAGAGAATATTAGTGGAGTTGTAACTCAGGTTTCTGGTATCTTTGCTAGAAGAACAGTCTCCTATGTAAAAGAAAAAGATAATATAAATCAAGGGGACGTTATTGGAACTATTAGGTTTGGATCATTAACTAGTCTTGAGATTATTAGTAATAAAAGTTTTAAATTCAAGGTAGGATTATCTGATATTGTAAGAGCTGGGAAGACAGTTATAGCTGAATGTGATTAAATGGAATGGCAAGATGTAACATTTTTACAGAAGAATTGGATTAAAAAATCAGCTTGGTATTTGGCAAACTTTCTTACTTTTTCTAGTTTGATTTTAGCAATAACTGGAATTATTCTCACTTTCTTTGATTATACAGATTACAATTTTTGGTTTGCAAAAATAATGGCAGTATGCTCAATTTTTGATTTTGCTGATGGAAAGCTAGCTAGAATAAGCGGTAGTAAGAGGTTAGCCGTAGATGTTGATACAGTAGTAGATTCAATAGCATTCGGAATTTTCCCTGCAATTTACTTGGGGTATATTGTAGCAGTATGGAATATTGTAGCCGGTGTATTTACTGGATTAGTCTATCTTGGAGCAGTTTGGTTTAGACTTTACCGTTTCATAAAAAGAGATCCTCTTTACACTCCATATTTTAACGGATTACCAAGCCCTTTTGCTGGAATGGTTGTAGCATGTTTAGTTATTCTTCCATATACTGAACAATGGGTTGTAATGCTATCAACAGTAATTATTTCAGGATTTATGCTATCAAAAATACCTTTTCCATCCTTTAAGGGAGTTCCATCTAAGTTTGATATGTTTTGGATAATATCTACAACACTTTTTGTTGTTCTGTTTGCAGTTCTTCCTTTCAACCCCAACTGGATGATTTATCCTGCTTATGGAATTGCAGTTCTTATGATAATTTATCTCATTGCTGGACCAGGTTACGCTATTAAGCTTGATGACAAATTAAAACTTGGGACCAAAGATATCACGAAAGAAGAAAAAAAAATTGAAAAATGAGCAAAGTGCTTATTACTTCTTTAATTTTGTTAGAGCAATTTGCTCAAAACCTAAAGCATTTGACATTACAACATCGTCAGGTTTTAGTACTTCTTTGGTGCTTTTAACAATATTTGCCTCAAAAAAGGCTTGTGTCAAGTAATCCCCGAATACATGAGCTCCACCACCACAAATAATAACTTTCTCAAGCCAAGCATCAGGAGGAAGATTGCTTAGGAGACGATTGCTTTCATCAACAATGACATCAGCTATTGAGCTTACAGCTTGATCCATTGCTGGACCAATATCTAGGGCTTTACCACCAACCAGTATATTTTTCTTGCCTTGTTCTATCGCTGTCATTAAGTCAAATGGACGAATAATTTTTCCAGCTTTTTCTTGAATTGCTCTTGAAAGAGCGCTTGTTAAACTGTCAACTGCTTCTTCTAGAGAACCAGATGCAGCTCTCATCATATTGCCTTTATACATACAGAGGATATCAGTAGTTCCATGACCAATATCAACGATTATAGAATCCACAGCAGTTTGAACTCCACTTGTTTTAAGTGTGTGCCAATAAGTTCCGTAAGGTTCTGGTGCAATGAATACCTGTTCAATCAAGATTTTCATCTGTTTTGATTCTCCAGTTGCATCATTTCTTACTTTAATTTCGTGAGTGCCTTTTAGACCTCTACTTAATTCTTTACTTTCATCAACTCCAGTTGCAATCGGAACACCTGTAGCAATTACAAATTGTTCATAACTGGATTTCATAATGAGACTCAAAATAGCTTTCAGAGCTAGAAGACTATTTTGAATTGATTTCATTTTTCCTTCAGAAGCTAAGGGTTTTCTTATCTCACTTTGCAACCTTGCTAATTCACCTATGTAAACTTCTTGTCCTTTTGAATCTTCGATAATAAGATTGTTTAGCCAGGTTTTATCAGAAGACATACCTTGCCAACCAGGATTAGGTGTTCCAATAATAGAAGGAATCCTATACTTCAGATTTTCAGAAGTAAGTTTAATTGTACTTGTTCCAAGATCAATTCCAACAGCATTTGTCATGGGCGCGATAGGCATATTTTTCACCACATTTTTAAACTCATGATTTCATTATTTAAACCATTTGTAATGTGTAAGTTATTGAGTAGTACAAATAGCATAACTCACTCTCCTCTTACACATTCTTTCATATTATTATTCTCAAATTACTATATAAGCTCGAAGCTAAATCTGTGAATTTGTATTCTAATTATTAAAATGTAAAAGGCACATATTTATAGGTTTCAAAGCCCTAAAACACATAAAAAGATTTTATGCTTCGGGACAAAGTATATAAATGCATAAGCTATTTTATGGCTAGCACACAAAAATTCCCAGGTGATAACTATGGGTATATTTCAGCAAGATATGGACGAATTAGAGGTGAGGGCCCAGATTGATCGTGTCCTACGACAATCAGCTCAACTATTTGCAACTACAAATGGTAAAAGGGTCCGTTTGAATGAAGCTATTCGTTTGCGTGAATTCGATGCAGTTATGGGGTTAATTATAGCCTATAGCGCTGGTGCTTTCTTAAGTGTTGACAGATTTAGATTAGATGAAACTCATCCTATACGATATAAGAGAATCATAAACAGATTAAACTGTTATAGCGGTCAAGTAAATTCAGCTCTTATACTTGAATTACTTAGATTAAGAGATCAAACAAAAATAAGTAAATATGAACTCATAAGAGTTGTTCAGAGTAAGTACTTTAATCATAAACCTGTTGGAACTAGAGATATTACTGAATCTCTTAATAGAATGTTAAGAAAAACCATGGACGAATTCTTCCAATTTGAAGATAGATACTTCAGAAGAGGCAGTTTTGAGCTTCGCATAGTTGAAGTTCCGCGCAATACCCCATACGAATTAGCAAAGATAAGCTTAGATAATGTAATTCAATTCTAACACTCATCTCTTTTGTAAGAAGACTGTCATATCTTTTTTTGCTATTTGTTGTTTAAATTCAGTCCAATTATTATAATGGATTTAAAACTCCAGAAGATTGGAGTTTCAGAAGTTCTGGACGTATTCCAATCTTTGTTCTACAGCTAATTGAGTGAGTTTCTGTATTGGACGAACTATTAACCATACTGAATCTGGTCTCTTATCGATACGCAATCTATTACTATCATCAAAAAATTCATCTCTCTTAGGAGAAGTAAGAATTGAAAGCAGTTCATTCCTAGCATTTAGACAGCTACCAGTTAGAACAATATTTGCTGCTTTATCACTGTGAATTGCTCCTTCCTCAATTAGACTCTTAATAATATCTCTTTTATCAAGTCTTTCTTCAGCTGGTAAATCTGATTTGTTAATATAAGCAACTACAGGAATTTTTGAACCGAAAGTTTCACCAACGGTTTCTTTAGCTTCCTTTAGAATTACTTTGTTTTGTTCTTCTGCAGTCTTCTCAAAGTTAAGAAATAATAAGACAGCATCAACGCCTTTCATGACAATATCTCTTTGAGTTTTGTGCCTTTCTTCTCCTGGTATTGTCCAGAGTTGATATCTTAATCTATCAAACTTCTTTCCTTTAAATGGGGGTGTTTGAAAAACTCCTTGATCAAAGAAAACTGTTCGACCTGTATCATCTTGAATTTTTGTTAATGCAGAGACAATAGTCTTAGGATTTTCCATTCTTCTGAGTGCGTTAAAAACTGTTAACATACTTGTCTTACCACTCATTGGAGGTCCGAAAAGAACTATCTTAATTGTTGGTTTTCCTTCCCTATCGACTGTAAAGATGTCAGATAACTCTATTTGACTCATAAGTAATTATTCGGAGAATCAGTATATAAAATTATAGTAAATGGTAGTTGAATAAAAGAAAGAAGGAGGATTAGAAGAGGTTAATTTTACTTCTTGCGTCTTCTAAAAATAACACCAAATGTGACACTAATACTGAGTATTACCAAACCCATCCAGAAAGAGAAATCAAGTGTTTTTGTTGTGATTGGATTTCCTTCAACCATAAAAGAATCAGAATCTACAGATTTCACAGTTCGACCTGCATATCTGAAACTAACCTTAATGTAATAATCACCATAGTATGAACCAAGATTTACAAACCCACTTTCCCAGTCATTGGATGTTGAATTATAATACATTGAAAAAGCATCTTTTGCATCTCCTAATGAGCCAAGCTTATAGAGAAGAACCATCACTAGAACATTTCCAGAAAATGTACTCCAAGATCCTAACTGAGTATAGCTAGCATTTGCGCTTACATATATTCCTGTATTATCTATGTTCATTTCAAAAGATGGTTTTTCTACAGCGAGAATGTGGTCTATAATAATAGTGTCAACAACTGATTTTCCATATTGCGTTGCTCCAGAAGCGATTATAGTGACATCATAAGAATCTTCATCATATGTTTGAAGGTTCAATAAAATGTACCAATCTAGAGATACTGAATAATTCATCGCTATAATAGAATATACTGTAGAAGTTCCACCAAATAGGAATTGAACATAAACATCAATTCCACTTACATCTGTGATTTCTGTTGCATTTTCATCTAGAATTACTACATTATATAATGAGAAATTCCAAATTCCACCTGTATAGTCATAGTTTAGAGAATCTACTGTAAGAGGACTTCCTTGTATTAATGTGTAATCAATATATTCATTATTACCAAAACCAAATTGACCACTTCCAGATGGTATTATAGGTGTAGAATCTGACATCAAACTTGTAATAATATAAACTTCATCTATAACTGTTCCTTCAATGAATTCAACAATATTTGTATTTTGGATACTTTTGGTAACATTCCACCCATCTATATCATGAACAGCTACAGCTATTCCTAGATAATCTGAGGAAGGATCAGTTGGTTCGAATATTAGATAATCTGGGGGAGCACTTAGTTTAGCTACATAAAGGCCATAAAATCGATTTAATTTGTTGGTTTTAGTTGCTGGAAATGATGAAACTAATTCATAGTCCATACTAACATTTAGATTTTCAAAGCCATATAGTCCTCCTCCAAATGACGTATCATCCACATAAAGAGCTGTTGCCCAGTTCAGAAATAAATCATTAAACGAGATACTATGCCCAACAGATGCAAGAGCATTTTCTACACTTGGAGCTCCACCTGCTGATTCACTCACTAAGTTGGTTATTGCACTGATTCCATACTTCTCAGCTAAGTAAAATATGAATAGATAAGCTCCTCCATAATCAATTCGTACATCTTTTCCACCTTCACTCTCATAATTCCAATACAATAATGAATCATCAAAATTAACTGTAAAATAATCTCGAGCAAAAGTTGTAAGGTTATTTGTGAGATCATAACCGGTAAGATACTTTGTATATTCAGCACAACCTTCATCAATCCACCAATATTCATCTTCGTCATGATTGAAATGAATTAGATGTTGAAATTCATGAGCTAATACTCCGTAAGTAGTATGGTAGTGAACATAAACCATCTCTCTTAGATTTGAGGTTGAACCAGCTCTTTCATTATTAGGATCAAAATACCCTGCAACTCCACCGTCTAATTCAGAGAGTAAGATTGTCACATGAGAGTCACCATCAATATCACCAAGAATACCATCAGGATTTCCAAAATAGAGCACAACATTTGAATAAATGTTTGCTTCGAATTCATCTCTCCAATCTTCTGCTTTTAGTCTAGCATTTGATAAACCATCAGATGAAATTAAGCTGTTTGTCACGTAAACATAACAGTTAGTTCCTATAGCTAGTAATTTGGCAGATTGCTCTACATAAGTGTAAGGATAAACAGCAAAAGAACCTATTATCCAGAAAATATTAACTTCGTCTAAAACATCTGCTTTAACTGGAACACTCAATTTTGGTTTTTCTGTAACAATCTCAGGATTCTTTGAAAGGTAATCATATTTTAGAACCTGTGTTGGATTTGTTGGATCACTATTAAACAAATCATTAGCAATTTCACTATAACTAATCTGTTCTGAGTCAAAATCAGAATCAATTCCTAAAGTTGCAAATGAATTCCCTAAGAGAAATATGAACACTAAACTTATACTAATATAAGTAATCTTTTTTGATTTTCTTTTCATAGAAGGTGACCTCTTTATAGATAATGTGACAAAAACCATTAAAAATGTTCACAATCAAGCAAAAACCAATTTAGAGTTTTGCTGCTATCGCTCGTATAACAACACTCAGTAGATAATTAAACAGGAGTAAGACAACAGCATGAACAACTAGTTTTATTGAATTCAGACTCCTTTTAGCATGCTTGTTTGCAGCAGTCATCTCTTTCCCCCAAAAAGTCTCATCTTCTCTTTTGAATTCCCAATAATCTAGATAATCTTCCTCATCTGATTCTGGATCACAAATCACTCTTATTTTATCTTTAATCTCTTTACCTTTTTCATCTATTGCTTTTGCTGTGAGAGATAAAGAAGCAGCTTTTTTTGGAGGGGTTTTGAAAACAGCTGGGATATAGACTATATTATCTTCTTCACTGATTTTACTAGGAATAGCTTTTTCATTTATTTGAACAGAAATAGTATGAGGATCTATTCTTTTATCATCGTATCTTATTCTGATTTGAAAGTCAACAGGTGTAACAGCTTGATCATCAGGTTCTATTATTCTCATTTTTGGGGGTATATTGTATCTACTCAGTCCTCCCATACACCCACCTACGATCAGAGATGCAGCTGGAAGGTAAAGCAGAGTATTTTCTATAATAATCCCACCGTTAAATCCTACAAGATCAGCCGA
>MEHH01000117.1 GCA_001940755.1 Candidatus Heimdallarchaeota archaeon AB_125 | reverse complement strand
GCACAATATCTTGTTCATCTAACAAAAGCTAATCTCAGTCTTTACTCACTTGGAAGAGGGTACTCACCTACCACAAAAATGGCTGGTAATTTATTAGCTTCTATCATGTATGAACAATATAGAGCATATTTTCCATATTATGTTGCTATGATTGTTGCTGGTCTTGATAAAGATGGACCTCACATCTACACTTTAGATATGGCAGGTGGAATCACTGAAGAAGATTTTGCATCCACTGGTTCTGGATCACTAGTTGCATACGGTGTTTTAGAATCAACATGGAAGGATGATATGACTGAAGAGCAAGGACTTAAAGTTACTATAACTGCTTTAGCCACTGCTACAAGCAGAGATACTGCTACTGGTGATGGTATGGATGTACTAATAGTGAACAAGAAAGGTGTCAAAAGAATGGCAGCTGATGAAGTAAAAGGTTACTTGGAGGCATGAGAAAATGTTAGGACCACAATCAATGGGTTATGATAGATCACCTCTGATGTATTCTCCTGAAGGGCGTATTATACAAACAGAATATGCTAGAGAATCAGTTAGAAGAGGAAGTATAGCTATAGGAATTAAAAGCAAACATGGTGTTGTTTTAGCTGGATTGTTGAGAGTAGTTGATCTTAATGAACCTGATTTAAAAATACACAAAATCTCTGATACTATGCAAGCAATTTTCGCAGGTGTTGCTGCTGATGGTCGTGTTTTGATTAGTAGAGCTCGTCTTGAAGCAGAGATATTCAAACTAACATACTCTGTTCCAATGGACGTTAGAGGGTTAGCAATTAAAATTGGAGATTATGTTCAAGTCTTTACTCAACAAGGTGGATTAAGACCTTTTGGAGTTGGAATGTTATTTGGTGGAATAGATGAAACCGGACCAAGTTTACAATTTGTAGATCCTGGTGGCGGTGTAGTTTCATGTAAAGCAAAAGCCATGGGTGAGGGCGATTCAGAAGCAATTGCTTATCTCAAGGAAAAATATTCTGATGAATTAACAACTGACGAAATGATTCAAATAGCTAAAGAAGCCATCCATAAGGCTGCAAGAGACATAGAACTAACAGATGATAGTATTGCTATTGAAATTATGCCGTACAAGGCATAATCTATCCTTTTCTTATTTTTCTTACGCCATATTTATAATTGCAAATCTGCATTTTTTTGCAGAGGATAATGAAGGTTTTTCTATCAAAAGCTATTAGGATTAATGGTAAGAATTGGAAACTTGCATGTGATAGTACAAATTCACAATATTATCCTCTTGTATTCTATAGTCATGCTCATTCAGATCATATCCCAAGAAAGATACCAAGTACTGACATTATAACATCACCAATAACAAAACTTCTGTTAGAGAATTTTGTGAAAAATTATGAAGATGGAAATTTCTTTGATTCTTATTCAATTGGAGAGACTACTTTTAAACAGAAACCCAGTGGGCATATTGTAGGCTCAACTGCACTTATCATAGATTCTTCAGAAGGAAAACTCGTTTATACTGGGGATGTTTCGATGAGAGATAAAGGATTTTTAGAGCCATTTATTCCAGAAAAATGTGATGATCTTATTATTGAAAGCACATTTGGATCCCCTGATTATATATTTCCACCTTATAGCGAAGTGATAAAGGAGGCTCAAGATCAAATATCATATTACCTTGAAAATAATATTCCTGTAGTTCTAATGGGCTATGCATTAGGAAAAGCACAAATGTTGTATAATGCTTTTTCACACCTTTCAGAAAATATCATTATGCATGGAGCGAATTTCAAGATTAATTCTTTGTTATTACAAGAGAATATTAAGGGTGGAATTCAGGCAACAGCCTATACAGAAGCAAAAGAATCTGAGTTTCTTAGTCAATCTAGTTCATGGATTCTATTTACTCCTTTAAAATCAGGAAGAGATTTCTTTTTCTCTTATTTGAAGAAGAAATATGATGCTAAATTATTTGCTTTTACAGGTTGGGCTATATCAGACAACTATAATTACAGAATGGCAGTAGATCACAGTTATCCTATTAGTGATCACGCGGATTATAATGAGTTGATGGAGATCTGCAAAAATAGTAATCCAGATCGAATATACACCATCTATGGTTATGTAACAAGGCTTGCAGCAGAATTAAGAAAACAGGGATTTAACGCAACTCCTCTTTCAAAACAAACTATACTAGATTCATTTTTCTAGTTTCAATAACTAGCAATTAAATCTTCAATCCTTCTTTCTTTGTACAGGATTTCATTTAGATGAATGACTTGTATTGGAATATTGCGTCTTGCGAGGAAATCTTTTGCGTTAGTACTTATCGAATTGCAAATCAAAACCAATTTTTTCAGTTTTAGTGAAATTATTAATTGTTCAAGTTGGAGTAACTTATTTGTGGGAATTGTTCGTTTCCAGTTCATAGTTACAATACCGATATCATGTCCATTAAGATAGAAATCTATCACATATTTCTTTCTACCAAATTTAAAAGTAGCATTTTCTCTTACAGGTATATTTCTTGAAGCTAGTTCATTCCTAAGTACATAGTTGATGATAGATTCTTCATTGTTCATTAAGTGTAAGAATGGGACTTTATTAAAAACAAGGCTTAATATCAGCATAATATACTGGAAACACATAAAAACACAATATATTGACATAAAACATGAAACTAGCAAATTTGAAGATATGTCTAAGAGAAGGATTTTGATTCAAAAAGAATCAATTCAATGGATCTCCTATCATCAGAATATTTTAAATTAAGACGCACTTTTAGTAAAATAGATGAAAAATATGAGTGATACTCGAATTGAATTAGCTGAACCTGGACCAATGTTACCACCTGTTCCATCAATTATACTAGGTGTTAAAGGTGATGATGATATAAGAGATGATATTGCAGTTGCTTGGACTTTTATATTAAATGGAAAACCTCCACAAGTTGGTATAAGTGTTAGCATGAAAAGTGCAAGAAATGAGCATGAACATGTTGCTCTTGACTTAATTCACAAACACAAAGAGTTTACCTTAAATGTACCCGATGCCTCGTGGGTTAATTCCTTTGACATCATTGATATGTGTGCAACTGAAAGAGATGATAAATTTGAAAGAGCAAATTTGACAAGAATCTCGTCAAAATATATCGATGCTCCTGGAATTGCAGAAGCTCCTATAATTCTTGAATGTAAGGTTATTTCCTCCCATGAACTATTACCTAGTAGAACAGTCTTTTTTGCTGAAGTAGTGAGAACTACTATTCAAAAGGGTGTGACAGATGAAAATGGAAGATTAATTCCTGAATCTAAGCGTTTTTTTGGTATGGTTGCAGGATGTGGAGAGCTCTGGACATTTGGAGAAAAAGTAGGGCATATAGGTCAAACGAAAGGAATCGACCACATAAGGTATTGAGAATATTAGAGAAAAAAGGAGATTTTGCTAGAAAATCATCCAAAAATATACTTCATATCTCTTATATTTGAAATTCTCATAAGAAGTCTATCCAAAGAAGAAATATGCTTCTTTATCATGAACTTTGGAATATCTGTATAGATGTAAATGTAATCAACTTTCTTTCTTTCAATTTCAAATTCTTTATCTTTTATTTTGTAAGTTAATTTTTCATCGCTTATTGTTGATATTGAACAAGCAATACCTGTTTCCAATTCTTCTTTTGTATAAAGGATTACTGACTTATCTATGATAGACTCTATTAGGCTAGTTTGATGATCCTTTTTATCTGGATTTAGTCTTACTAGAACTGGTGGCAGATCAATAATTACATCCTTGCCTTTTACTTCAAATTTTTTCATTTTTCCATTATCATCAGTTTCAAGAATCAGTTTCGAAGATGCGAAGTTTGTTTCAAACGAAATTTCTGTTAAAACTGCTTTTCTATCCAATCCATCATTATAACTGAAAACTTCCTTTCCAATTAATTCTGTAAAATATGATATTGGTTTCCCAGTGTAGTCTCTCTGGAATGTTTTAGAAGAATCGGAAATTTCTTGAAAAGTAAATGTAGGTCTTTGAGTTTTTTCTTCTTTTTCCCAAGAGACTAACTTACCAATTTTACCATTCTTTAGTATATAATTATCATTCTTAAGAGCGTCGTGTATAACATAATCTGTGAAAAGAATTTTCTTAACTTCTGTCTCTGTTTGAATATTTAATAGAAGAGGTCTAACGATAGTATCACTTATTTCAATATCTGTAATTTCACCTTCTATACAATCATCAAAAATTCTATCATAAGCTACAACATATCTGCCTTTGAGCATTGAGATTAAATCATGCATTCTTGTAATTTCAAGGAATGATTTTACGCCATCTTTTCCGTGATATTCAGTATATCTATCAGAAATTAATTTAGAGAAATCTTCACGTTTTTTACTCAATTTCTTAATTGCTTTTCCTCTAATAAAATTAGGTAAAATCAACCAGAAAGGCATTAGTGCTCCTTTTACAGGAGAATAATCATCACTTACAACTGCTACAATTCTATATGCTGTTCGAGGATGTGACATAAACAAATTTGCAACCATGTCCCATCTACCAGGTCTGTAAAGGTGTTTATAGAGTCTCATAGCTGCTTCACCTTGGAATCTTTGTTTCTCCTCTGGAGAAAATTCTTTACCTGTCAATAGCTGTACATTTATCCCGAAATCACCTGCAACCCCTTGATAAAAACCTTCAAGTTTATACAACGCTTGAGCTAACTCTCTACCATAACCTGCTTTTTTTGTCTGTAAATCTGCATCACCTTCCAGAATTCTAACAAAAATATAAAGAACTGCAATAATACCATAGCTAATCAAGAAATACCATCCAAAAGGGATAAGCCCTTTCACAGCTGCATAATCCAGAGTTGTTGCAGGTAGTAAAAATGCTTTCTTAATAATCATCTCTACCCAGGCTAATATTTGAAGCCAGACAATGTGAGCTCTTCTATTATGAGCTAATTCATGTGCAACGATTCCTCTAATATCATCATCGCTAAATTCATCTAAACTTGAAGCTATAAGTGCTATTCTTTGATCGAATAAAGGTCCATATGCCATCGCATTCAGAATTGGAGCTTCAACAAAACCAACCTTGACTTTTCTCTTAATACCTAATCGAACTCTTACTTCTTCAACAAGTTTCAGAACTCTTTTGTTATCAGTTGGTTTTATTCCTAGTAGTATAGTAAGAAGCCAACCAGAAATGAAATACATTAGAATTGAGAGAAGAATGATCATTTCCCAAGGTCCTAAAGAGAGAAAAATTGTTCTTTGTATTAGAGGGGAATCTGTCTTGACTAAGCCACCTAAATGATTACCAGCACTAGCTGAAATTGTATTATTATCAATCGTGAAGAAATTCGACAATGAATATGAAATAAGTCCAATAAAGTTCCATGTAAGGTTATCAAATCCTGGAATTAATTTTCCAACTCCATATAATGCAACATAAACAAGAGCAAAGAGTGTCAAGTATAGAACTTGGGGAGACATGAAACGACTAACTAATACGAATTTCTTTCCAAAGAATATAAGGGCGAGAATTATGAAAACATATAGCATTATATTGTATGCCCAACCTGTAAACAGTTCGTTTTTTTCTCCTGTTACAAGCTGCCAGACTTTATCTCCAACTGTCCCCACTAAAAATACAAAATACGTAACTACTGATATTATCATAAGTTCTCTCCATACTGGAGATTCTCTTAACACATATGTTTGATAAACAGCTAATACGAACAAACTCAATGCGATTGCTATTAACCAATTACTAAGAAAAATCAATACAAGACCGAATGTTAGAGCTATAAAGGCTAACATGAGATTCTCTGAAGTTGTTCCGTGTCTGATTTTAGTTACAATTTCTGAAATAAGAAAGATTAATCCTAACAAGGCAATGAGAATACCTATTCCAATATTGGGATCATTTTTAATTAAATCCCATAACAGATTCCAGTAATCGATAAGTGACATATTATCAATGGCTTTGACTTAAAATACTTTAAAACCTTTGTCTTTTGAAAACTTCTATGCTATTGGAACTTGACGAATGATATTTTTGTATAATAAATCATTTGTAGCTTGCTGTGCATCATCTTCATTCAATTTCATCAGTTTTACAATATCACCTAATGTGGCAGAACCTTTATACTTTAGCAACGAAATTACTTTTTGTTGTTGGCTACTAAATTTCTTGCCAATATCTCTACTAATAATCTGAGGATTAAGCTCTAATTTGGAAGAAGTTAAATTTGCTACTGGAGAACTATACTTCTCAAGTCGTGCATCGACATAGCCACTCATTTTGCCAAAGTGCTCCACTCTACCTCTCCATTCTATCAATTCACTTGCAAAACGTTTATGAAACTCAGCCTGAATTTTCTCTAGTTCATCTCTAATTGTACAATCATCATCAGTGTTATCGATGCAGGCTACAGTAACTGTTGTATCAGAAGTTGTATATACGAATTTATAACGAGTTGTTTGTAAGAAATCACATCCTTCATCCACATTTTGAGCAAAAATCTCAATTGCACTAAGAAAACTTGTTATAAGATTCTCATCATGATCTATGCTACCATACTTTCGATGAAAAAGGCATTCTCCTGTATCTTTAGCGATCCAAATATTATGTAGCATAAATTTCATGCAAATAAAATCAGTTAAGCACAAAAACTCATATAATACATAGGTATTTTCACATGCACACTTATCGAAATTCCAAATCTTATGTAAAAATACTAAAATACTACACTACAGGGGAATTAGAATGGAATATAATATTTGTTGATTATTCTAAATCGTAATCACTTTTTTTAACTAACGCAAATCCACATCGAGCACATTTTAAAATATATGAATCTTTTCTTGAACCTAGTCCTGCATGTTCTAGATTATACCTACAATTTGGGCATAAGATATCTCCAGGTTCGAGGGATAAAATCCTATCCATTTCAATTGTAAAGTGATGTTGTTGCTCTATAATCTCAGATGTTGAGGATAAATAATACCCTTCTGAATATTTAGAAAGAACAATAATATCACCCTTCTTTATAGGGTATTCATTAAACCATTCATCGAGTCCAGTGATCTGATTATCTTTAGTAATATGGCTTCCATATGTTTCATTATATGATTCAATAAAGAAAAGAACACCATCTTTTGGGAACATTTCTCGGTCCTTTTCAAAAATAATGATTACTTTGTTCTTGGTTTCAGCTGGAGATAAAGGTTGAATTATGAATCCTACATGCATTAAATTCACTCAATATCAGAATCACTCTTCATGAAAGAGATTCTAAAGAGAAATATAAATTAAGTGTTTATCTCTTTTTCTATGATTCTGCCTTCTGTAAATCAAGTAACTCTTGTGGAACAATTGTTCTCATTGGTTTTGGTGCTATCTTAAATTCAATATTTTTTGTACCAAAACTTACGATTTCACCTTCTACTTCTACAGGTACTGGTTTCTCTGTTTCTACTTTTACATTTAAACCTCTTAACATGTGTACTCCTTTTTTACCAATATGCTTACCTGGTTTAAGTACATTTAGTAAATATAGTTGGTATAATTTCCTAACATCTCCAACATAAACAATCGCAAAATCTTTCATGAAATGATAATTATCAGGAAATACATTGAAACCTGCTCCAAATCTACTTCCAAATCCAGCTGCCATTATAAGAAGTTTTAATTTTATTGGATCTAAATCGTCAATAGTTATAATGGAAGGAACTAACCTATATTTTGCTATACCTTTAAGAGCAAGATAATAATATTTTAAAAATCCTCTTAACCACTTTGCATCAGTAAATGAT
>MEHH01000116.1 GCA_001940755.1 Candidatus Heimdallarchaeota archaeon AB_125 | reverse complement strand
TAGTTCTTCTTCATAAACGATTTCAAGGATAAAAGCTGTTCCTTGGAATAGGATACGAGCATGATGAATGTTCAGACTTTCATCTAATCTTGTCTTGACCTTTAAACCGACACGTTTAGGAAAACATAGCCACCCTTCTGCTTTCATCCTTAGTTGATTTTTAGTGAAGTAGATGGTGTGAAATCCTTGTTTCTTCTTATATCTGGGCTTTTGAGGTTTTTCAAAATTATATTTCTCAGGATTCTTCTTGAACTCTCGTTTTGACCGAAAGTAACTTTTCCACGCTTTTACCAAGAACTTGATGGTCTGTTGCGCACTATGCCCTGGCATACATGTATAACATGGATGGTATCTCAGTATGTTCATCAACTCATACTCAGGGGTCATATACTTACTCGTTTGTAATTGTTTGTTAATGATGTAATTTCCATAATTGTATAGATTCTTACTTTGTCTTGCTAACTGCATAAGCGTGAAGGAAGGGTTCAGTTTTATCCGTTCAGTGCGCAAGACAAAAATCATCACTCTTTTAGTAAGAGATTAGTATTTAAACTCCCGATTTTCTCTCAACCTACCCTTCCTTTTATTCTCTGAATTGTTGGAAAAACTTCTCATCACGATTCTTTCTCTATTTCTTCAAATAGTGACATGTGACCTAGTAACCAACTCAAGTACTTTCTGGATTCATATTCTTTTGGCATCTTCTTATAATGCTTGTAAATTCGATTAGTTCTTGAAGCAACTTTACTCATTTTAAGCATTAATTTGATTCTTCTTATTCCTTTAAATGCAGAAAGAAACATTTTCCATAGTCCAATTTTATAATATTTCGCATGGATCACGTTTTTAAAATCTTGCTTAGATAAAATTCCTTTCTCTATAAGGAATGAGTATTCTTCTTCGTTAAAGGTTAAAACCTGTCTTCTTAACATATCCAAAGCTGCATGATCTCTTCCTCTCTCTTCCATGAAGCGTACCTGATATTTCCACAAGCTATCAATAGAAACCTCTTTTCTTCGTAATGAATCAGCAACTACTTCAGCAGCTATTTTCGCACCAATCATTGCTGGACCAACTCCACATCCATTAGTTGGGACAACTTGACATGCGGCCTCTCCAACTGCGAGAAAACCATACCAGACCATAGTGGTTGGTCTTCGCAGTATGATATCTCCACCTCCACCTCTTAATATCTTGTTATCTACATTCTTCTTTGAATTAACAAAGTCATTTACTATAGCTTTAGGAGATCTATCTGAATATCCTTTCCCTACTCCTGCACCAATATCTAGATGATTATCATCTTCAAAATTCAGCCTGCTATATCCTTTTTCATATCCGTATCTGTAATAGAGAAGGTTTTTTTCAACAGGAATGTTTTCCCAGTTGATATCTCCCTCAATAACCTCATGTAATTCTCTATACGCTTTAACCTTATCTTTTTTCTTCAATTCAAGGTTTAAGTCCAGAATTTCGATATTTCTAGCAAGTATTCTTTCCTTTCCAGAACAATCAATTACTATTCTTGCATTTTCAATTTTATCTGAGTTTGTCTTAACTCCAACAACCCATTGTCCTCTTCCCATAGGTTCTACAATTTCTACTCCAAAATTAAACTCAGCACCAGCTTTCTCAGCCATAGTAACTAATCTTTCATGATAGAGCTTTCTGTCTACAATCCAGTAATCATAATAATCTAGATGAATAACTTTGTTAAAATTTGGTGATAGAATAACAAGATGATCTACTTCTTTCTTCTTTTCCTTTCCTTTAGGAGGAGGAATGCTTGCATAAGCAAAAGCTTTCTTCTCAACAGAATCACACCAATCATGCCCTAAATCCTTCCTTTCACTTTTCTCAAATACTTTAACCTTAAATCTTGCATTTGATAGATGAAAAGCTAATACACATCCCGCTATTCCTGCCCCAACTATTATTACATCAGTTGGTTTCTCTTTCTGTTTCTTTTTGGACATTAGGAATATGTTAACAATTATATTCTTTAGTTTTGTCCATTGAAAAAAATGGGAAATAACTACAAGAAGAGTTCAAGTAGATATGTCAAACCTGCAACAAGCAGAGCTGCTGGTATGATTTTAAGTGCATAAATCAGCTTATTTTCCTTTGATACGGCGCCTAGAAATACTCCTAGGACAATAACCTCGATTAGTATCACACCAAAGGAAATACCATAAGCAGCCATGACTGGTAAGCCTACAAAAACAAAGAAAATAGGTAGTAGGGCTAGTACTGAGAATATGAAAGGAGATATTCCATCTACAGCTGCAATTACTAAAGATGTCCAGAAATTTGCTCTAGTAATTCTTGTGTTATTTAGATCTGTAACCATTTTTTCTTCAAGTTCTTTTCTCTCTTTAGTTCTTTCAGCTTTTTCTGTTAGATAGGCAATCCAGAAACCTGAAACACCCATAGCTATACTTGCACCAATTCCAGTAGAGATGAGTATTTTGATTTTTTCTAAATCGGGTTCACTTCCTACTGTTACAATAAAAGAACCTAGAATTATACCAAGTGCAGTAAGTGCACCATCAAATCCATTCATCACAAAATATCTTCGTAAAATATTTTCTCCCTCAGTCATAGACAAAAAGTCTTTGATTTCGCGAATGCTTCTCAATTTACTTATTCCCTAATTGAATTCGTTGATATTCCTTTATAAATAATACGATAAAACTTGACTTTTGTTTTTAGATGCTAATTATTATGTTTCTGTTCCGACATAAACTTCCATCACTTTCAATACTTTTAAACCACAGTCCAAAAATATTTTAATAATGTCCTAATTTAAGTCAATGGAGGAGCTCTTTAATGCAAGTATTTTTCGACACAACACTAGAAAGAGAATTTGAAAAAGTATATACCAAATTCAAATCAATTGAGATTTCTACAGATGAAGCTTATCAAGAAGATTTAGTTTATCTCTCTAAGCATATTACTGTTTTTGATCCCTGCCCTTCTTTATGCCAGAAGGAGGATTTCAATTCAGCAGCTATCGATGGTTCAGGAGCGGAAAGTATAGTTTCCTTAAATGATATCTCTATCCATTTGCTGACTGCTTCTTTTGCTGCTGATGAAACTATTTTCTCCATGGGTACTACAAATAGAATAGATCTAACTCCTCCTATTTGTACAAACCCTGAAGGTATTACGAGATTAATTCTGTTAAGAGAAGATAAGAAAGATGAAGTATGGGAAGATTTTGAGGATTTCATCAGTTATAATTATGGTGAAAAGCTTATTGATGTAATTCATAGAGTTATCAAAGATATTGTTAAAACAGCTTACAAAATAAGCAAACCCAATGATCCTCTGCCAAAACTAGATACTGAAGTAGATATTCGAAAAGCTGCAATTATTATTGGTTTGAATCTTTACAAAGATAACTTTGATAACTACTCTTCTTGGATGGTTTCACCTAGAGCAAATGCTCCAAGAGGTTGGTTTGAGCAATATAGAGAGGTTTTAGAGTATTCTATGTCTCATTCACTTTTGCAGTCTGATATTCATTTTAAGTATCTCTTTATTGATGGTTCGATGAACATGCTATTATCCCCAGGACAAAATCAACCACGGTTAGCTTCAAATTATCTTTTGAGAGATATAAATCTCAAAGCATTAGAGAAAGATACTTGTGTTGTGGCAGTTAGTAAAACGACAACCTTCCCTTTTATCTATAGAATAGCTCAAGATGTAGAGAAAAAATTAGGAGCTGAGAAGAAATGGTTCCTGAAAATACCTACAAAGAAAAGAGATGGGCATATTTTGAATATCCTTGAGGATAGACCACATATCCCTCCAGCATATGGGGTAACTTATCTGTTTCATTTCTCATCTGAAGTCCCAGTACTAAGGATTGATTTTGATGAAAAATGGTGGTATGAAAATATCCATTCTACTGATAAGAAACAACAGAATGATAGAGAAATTTCTCTTTTCAAAGATATTGATTGGTTAGCAAGAGATGTTAGATATTATGGCTATTTCTTTGATTTAGCTTTTGCACATAACTCAACCATCGTTCGTTTTGCTGACAGGGATGTGGTAGCAAATAGATTAATAGATTATTTTGCTTCAAAGGGTGAAAACCCAAAGATGTTTATACATCCAAGAAGAAGATTAGGATTAATGTGATAAATTAGGTGATATGAGTGGAATTAGATTTACCAGAAAAAATAGGAATTCTTGCAGAGGGAGATATTTCAACACTGAAAGTTGTTTGCTCAGATATTAGGTTTCAGATTGGTGAAATACTGATTATCAAACCAGTTGACAGTTATCAAGTATTTCTATTCAGAGTTATGAATTACGAAAATATTCTTCGTAATATGCCAGATTTAACAGGTATTGCAGGAAACTTCCTAAATAATAGGGAAGCATATATTGCGAGAGTCGAATCTGATAAAATGGTCAAAGTTGAAGGATTACTTATGGGTTACAGCGAATACAATGTTGATCAAAAGAAATGGATATTTAAGAAACCTAGGATTTTACCTCCCCATTTCTCTGATGTCTATAGAGGAGCTGAATGTACTGAAGCGTTATCTCTGCTATTAGAAGATGAAATTGGAACAGATATAGAAATTGGTCGTTTATTGATTGGTACTTCTTCAATGGACATACCAATTAAAATAGATCTGGATTCTTTGCCTATGCATGTTCAAGTTGCAGGTACTACTGGAGCAGGTAAATCATTTTTCATGTTAACTTTTATCACTTCAGCTCTAAAAAGCAACTTAACTAGATGGGCTAAAAATGATGAATTAAGAAACAAAGTTTCAGTATTCATGGTTGATGTTCATGATGAATACATGCGTGGACTCCCATTTCAAAATAAACAACATGGTGTAATGGATATAGCTGATGCTTCTCTGAAAGGTGGTAGTGATCAATTTGATGCTATTTTTGCAGATAAATTCTATCTCACAAGAGAACTTGAAGCAATTCCAACTGAGATGCAAAAAATAGCTAAACCCATAAGATTCAGACGAGAGGATCTTTTCGTAAGTGATATAACCTCTGTTATGTCTGTATCTGACCAAATGGTTGGTTTTATGAATAGAGCTAGAGGTATCGAGGAAGACTGGATTACAAAAATCGAAACGATGGATGAAGCTGAAGATTTAGGATTTGCAAAAGGAACCAAGAATGCTGTTCAACGAAGATTATATCCAATCATAAAATCACCAATTTTCACTGAAGATGAATTTAGTGATTTAGCTGAGTTAATTTGTAATCTTGAACAAGGACATTTTTATAACTTTAGCACTGCTCTACTTTCATCAAGTGAGCAGTTTGTTGTAATTACTATGTTGGCAAGAACACTCTTCTCTGTTCGCCAAGCCTTAATGTCCTCTACAACATGGAGTCAATTCAAAGAACAAGTATACTCAAAATTACCTAGAAAAATAGCAAGTGAACTGCTAGGTGATTCACCCAATTCAAAGTACTCCATAAAGGATCTTTATGTAATGGGTAAGAAAGGTAATGATTTTGTTATGAAGAATATCAAAGATCTACCTATAGTTATGATTACAGTTGAAGAAGCTCCAAGTATCTTAGGATCACAGATGTCAAAAGAAGGAAATATCTTCATTGATATATCAAGACAAGGAAGGAAGTTTAGAATAGGAATGTTGCTGATAACACAAAATATCTCCTCGATGGAACCAATCATTTTAGCAAATACAAATACTGAACTAAATATGATGTTAGGAAATGAAATCGAAATCAAACAGGCAATTGTGAATGCAAGTAATAACATATCAGGATATGAAAACGAATTCAAGGTTCTAAGCAGAGGAGAGGCGATTTTAACCAATTCTCTGAAAAATATCCCAATTCCTGTAAAAGTTTCTAATGTTCCACTTTATATAGAGAAAGAACTCCCATTCTTTACGAATCCATTTGAGATTCTTAAGATTAAAAAGACTAGAACAAAAGCAACTGAAGTTCCACTTTAAAAGGTGAATAAATGGTAAAGATTTTACACTTCTCAGATACTCATATATCTCATAGAAAATTTAGAAATGTCAAAGATTCTTGGAAAGTCCATAACAGAGTTACATATATTGAAGATGATTTTTGTTTAGGTTTTAAACAAGTATTAGATATAGCTGCAAAGTCAGACTACGACTATCTAATTCATTCAGGAGATTTCTTTGATATACCAGTAGGAAGGAATTTTGCTGGTCCTACTGAATATTCCCGAACTTTTGTGTTAAAAGCATTGAAAGAGTTTTTTGAGAAAACAAAATTCAAAATCCCTCTTATTATTATAGATGGAAATCACGGTACATTTCTAACTAGAAATTATTCTACTATTGAATTCCTTCAAGCAGCTTTTCCAGATAATATCCACATCTTTACAAATTATCAACTGAAAGATGCTATAAGGCATAATAAACCACTTACTCTTGAATTTGATGAAGTCAAATTTTATCTATTTCCTTATCTAAAATTCGGAAGACTAGAGAACTGGGCTAAAGAATATGAAAAATGGTTGCAGAATAACCAACAACCTGATTCAGAGAAGATATCTATTGCAGTTGCACATGGAATGGAACGTGGGATGGATTTGCATGAACTTGTATTAAATTACAAATATGATTATGTAGCTCTTGGTCATGATCACAAGCAAAGACAAATTAAGAAGAATGCCTGGCAAACTGGCAGTACATCACGATATACTTTCGCAGAAAGAAGTCAAACTAAAGCAGTTTTAGATATTGAAATTGAGAAAAGAAAGGATCTGGTTGTTAAGTCAATTAAACTTGATAATGTCCGTTCAATGAAGCAAATTGATATCACTCTAAATACAGAACTAACAACAACTGCCTTTGAAAGAGATATACGCGAAAAAATATCAGAATACAAGAAATCTTTTGATGGAGATACAGCTGTAAGGTTGAAAATAAAATTTGATGGAGCTGTATTATTATCAAATTGGTGGGGAATGGAAGACATTCTGAATGAGATACAAAATGATGTTTTTAAAGATGAATTTAACATTCTCGAATTTAGATGGGATGCTGGAGAAGTTATCAAAAGAGCTCCTGTTAGTCTTCAAAAAGGAGCAAAACTGTATGATTATCTTATAGAAGATCCAGTAATTGATTTTGAAAAATATATTAGATCCTTGAGCTTAGAAAATGAAAAACAAGCAACACAATTTATAGAAATCGGAGCTAAGATAATTGAAGAAGCTTTTACATCACCTATAGAGAGTTCTTTAGAGGAGGAGAGTGAATAAATGAGAATTTTGTGGATTAGGGCTGATAACTTCAAATGTTACAGTAATATTCGTGTTCCAACTCAAGGAATTTTACCAGAAGGATTAATCTTTGTTGAAGGAGAAAACTCTACAGGTAAATCAAGTTTATTTGATGCACTATTTTATGCATTTTTCTATGATCCTACAACAACAAAAGAACTCGGAACTAAAGATGATTTGATAAGAAGAGGTTATTCAGAAACTGATGTAGAAGTTGCATTCGAGCTTGATGATAAATGTTACATCATCCGTCGAAGACATAGTAAGAAAACAGCAGTACAGGCCTATCTAGTTGGAATAAACGCAAAAGATGCAATGAATGGAATCATCTCAGATGAGAAGAAGATTAGTGAAGGTGTTCCTGAAGTCGAAAAGAAAATTACTGATCTATTAAACATCAACAAGGAAAAAGCTTTGAACACTTTAATTGTTAGACAAGGTTCAGTTCAAGCTTTAGCTGAAGCTAAAGGTGCAGATTTAAGAAATATCATCTACGAACTCTTCCAATTGGATCACTATAGAGATAAAGCTCTTGAAAATATAAAAGATAAGAAAAGTGAATACGAGAATAAAAAATCAGAGCATGCTATTCAAAGAACAACTGAAAATATTCTTCTTAAAATCAATGAGAA
>MEHH01000115.1 GCA_001940755.1 Candidatus Heimdallarchaeota archaeon AB_125 | reverse complement strand
CAATTAAGAAAGAATTTCAATTTTGTAATTCTAGATGAAGCACATCATGCAGGAGCAAAAGAGACATTAAAAGTACTAGAAGGGCTTCCTTCAGCTTATCGACTTGGATTAACAGCTACTCCAAATCGTTCAGATAAAGGAGAAGAGAAATTATACGAACTTATAGGGAAACCAATTAAAGTTGCCAGTGTTTCTGATTTATCTAAAAATGGTTATGTTGCAGATTATGAACAAAAGACCATCAAAGTGCCTTTGGATAAGGATGAAAGGGAAGTCTATAACAAACTCATGACAACTTATCGTGAGTATTTGAAAAGAAGAAATATTCAGATTAGAACTCCAGAAGATTATGAAAGATATTTAATTTTCAGAGTAAATCAAGATCATGAAGCTAAGGAAGCTTTAGATGCTCATCGAAATGCCAGAAATCTTGTCTTTTCTTCAAAAGCAAAATTACATAAAATTGAAGAGATTATAATTGAGCATCTAGATGACCAGATTATAATTTTCTCTGAATTCAATGATATGGTTTATGACATAAGTCGAAGACACTTAATTCCTGCTATTACTCATGAAACTAAAAGTTCTGAACGAAACGACATACTTCAGAAATTCAGCAGAGGAATTTATTCTAAAATTGTTACAGGCAAAGTACTGGATGAAGGGTGGGATTGTGGAAATGTAAACGTTGGCATAATTGTCAGTGGTACTGGTCAAGCAAGACAATTCATACAAAGATTAGGAAGAATTCTGAGACCTAAAGAAGGAAAATCTATCCTCTATGAATTAGTTACTCCAGAAAGCCTTGAAGTTGGAACAGTCAGAAGAAGAAAACAAAGTGATGTGATCTAATGAGAATAGCATTATCAGATATAGAGTTTGAAATCAAAGGATCAGGCAATAATGCTATGTTTATTCCATTCTTCTTGCAAGCGGAGGATAGAAACAAGACTCTTGCTTATATTCAATTCCTTGAGAGTAACTTAGGAAAGAAGAAATCTGAAGTGCTTTTTGAAATTGTTGAAGATTTCTTTCCTTCTTACAAAATAATCAAATCCTTGAATGTCGCTTCATCTAGATTCATTTCTTTCTCTTCAAAATCAGTAGAAGATATCTTAGGTATTAAAAAACCAGATGATCCCAAGAAGGCTTTTAGTGACATTTCTTCTTTTATTTCTGAAAGCGTATCTAGTTCCAGTGATTTTGCTAATATGGTTCCAGCTCAGTTTCGTTCCAAACTCTATGGAATGGTTAACAAGAGACTTGGAGGTTTTGTTACATCTGAGATAAGAGATGAAGTAGTTCAAAAATTTGAGGAAGATTTAGGAATACCTAAGGCGTCTCTAGATGAACTAGTATATGCAGATATAGATTCAGAAAGAGTACTTCTCAAAAATGAAACCTTAGACCCAATTGAATTAATCAGATTTTTTAATTATGATACAGTTGAGACTATTCTGTGTTTCTCCATAGATTTTCAGATGAGAATGAAGAAATTATCTGGATATTTGGCTAAAAAACTAGTTTATCTCTCTAAGAAAAATTATGTTTTTACTGATATTAACCTTGAAGAAGATGGTTACAGAATTACAATTCATCCTCCATTAGAGCTCTATAAAGAACAGGGTGGATGGGGGAAAAATATCGCAAACGTAGCAACCTATATTCTACGAGTTCTGTTGAGAGAAGAAATAGCGTTTCAGATTAATGCTGTTGTAAAACCAAGGAACAGAAAAGCACTATTTTCACTTGATTCCTCTAAACTACCTTTGCTTCCTACTTTTAAAATAGATGAAGATGAGATTATCAAGTTTAGACCTGAAGTAGATTCCAAAGTGGAAGGTCAATTTCTAAAATCCTGGAGAAACTATCATGGTTGGAAAGCAATCCCTGAACCAGAAGCAATAATTATTGGGAAAAAAATGTACGTTCCTGATTTTCTACTACAAAGAGGAAAAAACACAATATATTTAGAAATTGTTGGATTCTATACAACAAAGTATATTCTGAAGAAACAAAAACAGATGGAAGAATTAGAGAAAGTAGATATTCCAATTATCTATTTAATAGATGAAAATCTTAAATCTCATTTTCAAGAAAAGAGAAAAATCAATCACATATTTTATACAGGTACAACTATACCAAGCAGTGAACTTAGTAAATTACTGGAACAACATTATTCAGATTTCGAAGAAAGACTTCCTGTTTTCAAAGCAATTGTAACTGAAATTGGGAGAGAAATTGATAACAGTAAAACAAGCATAACGCTAAATGAATTGAATACTAGATTCAATGCTTATTCAACTGAAGAAACAGTTAAAATCCTCTCCTCTGCAGAAGTCATATCAATACTCCAAGAATTTAATATGGTATTCTTAGCTAGTTATGGTTTGGTACATTCAGAAGTATTTGAATTAGTCCGAGAACATATGCAAGGAGTAAGCACTTCATCTCTTTCAGATCTTAAAGACAAATTTCCTGATTTCAAAGAAGCTTTGATAGCGATTTGTCAGCATATTGGTTGCAAAGTAAAGTGGAAATCGATTGACAAGGTAGAAATTTCTCTAAAATAAAACCTTTTGAAGACAGTTTTAGCCGAAAAACTCTTTTAATTCATGATGAATTTATAGTCAATGCAATACAAAATAGCTATTATAGGTGGATCAGGAGTTTATGGATTATTCAAGAAAGCCCAAAAGGTTCCAATGAAAACTCCTTATGGGAAAGTAGAAAATTTGACTAGAGCTAAACACAAAGAATATGACATATATTTCTTACCCAGACATGGACCTAAACATTCAGTTCCTCCACACCTAATCAATTATAGAGCAAATATATACGCACTGCATGAATTAGGTGTTTCAAAGATTTTTGCTACTAATGCTGTGGGTTCAATAGATACTAGTCTAAATCCAGGAGATTTTGTTATTCCTGATCAAATAGTAGATATGACAAAACATCGACCTTTAACGTTCTTTGATGGTGCAACAAAGATCAATTTTGCAGATGGAACTTCCAGACAAGGTGTTGTGCATTTAGACTATACAAATCCCTATTGTCCTAAACTAAGAGCTCAATACATAAGAGCTGTAGAAGATGTAGGAGGAATGGTACACACAAAGGGAGTTCACGTCTGTACTGATGGACCTAGATTTGAAACACCTGCAGAAATAACTATGTTCCAAAAAATGGGTGGAACTGTAGTAGGGATGACAACCGTTCCTGAAGCCATATTAGCTAGAGAGCTAAAAATGTGCTATTCAACTCTATGTCTGATTACAAATTATGGTGCAGGTATTCAAGAGAAAATTAGTCATGAAGAAGTTGTTGAGTTATTCAAAGAAAAAACAGATACAATTAAAGAAATTATGAAGAAAATTGTGTCACAAACAGAATTGGATATTAAATGTGATTGTAAAGATTAAGTAAATAACCCTTTAAATACTCAATAAAACACCATTTTTCATGGAATGGCTGGAAAAACCATCTAGAAGCAATAGAGGACAGTTCCATAAAACTTGTGATAAAAAGCTTTTTAAATAGATGTTAATTAGTTGCCACAATATATAAAGGATTGATGGGATAAAATGACACCAAAAGGAATAGATTATGGTATTGTAATCCAGAATGTTGTAGCAAGTATCAACCTTTTTACAACAATTGATTTAGTTACAGCATATCAAACACTCATTGATGATGACGATTTATTTGTCAGTTATAATCCAGAAACCTTCCCAGGTTTAATTTTGAAAATAAAGAAGCCTAAAATCTCAAGTCTTGTTTTCAGCTCTGGAAAACTAGTTTTAACTGGTGCTAAATCCACTGAGATGGTCCATGAGGGAGTTCTACAAATGATTAAAATCCTCAGAACTGTAGGAACAAAAATAACTGAAGAGCCAGAAATAATCGTTCAAAACATAGTAGCATCTGGACATTTCAATCATAGAACAATAAACCTTGAACTAGCCGCATTATGGTTAGAGCACTCAATGTATGAACCAGAACAATTCCCAGGTTTAATTTACAGGCTTGCAGAACCTAAAACAGTTCTTCTCTTATTCCAATCTGGAAATCTTGTTTGTACAGGAGCTAAAACTGAAGCGCAAGTTCGTCAAGCAGTTGAGAATACTTACAACACTTTAGATGAAATCAATGCTTTTGATTTCTAATTTCTTTCTCCCCTTTTTTTATACACTAATTTCTTCCTAAATATTTTAATAAAACTATTTGAACCTCGAAGTATGCAAGATTATCAAGAGGAAATAATTAAATTATTCAAAGAATTGTTGGAAATTCCTGCTCCTTCTGGAAAAGAAGAAAAGATATCAGAATACATTATTCAGGAGTTGAAATCACTAGGTTATAATCCTGAGAAAGATTATACTGGAAATGTTTTTGTAAAAATTAATGGAGGAAGATCTGATATTTCTTGTTGTTTAGCAGCACATGTTGATGAAATCGGATTAATGGTTTCGAAAATCAATACTGATGGTTCTTTGAAAGCAGAACGAGTTGGAGGTAGTTTACCATGGAAATATGGTGAAAGACCAGTAGAGATTTTCGGATCAAATAAATCAATTGTAGGTATAATTTCTATGGGGTCAGGACATGGAAGTAAATCTGATACCCAATTAAAGTGGGAAGATGTTGAAATTGTTACTGGTTACTCTCCCGAAAAACTAGATGAATTTGGAATTATTGTTGGTACAAGAATGCTTCCTCTAAGATCAGAATGTGGACCACATGTTTTAGGAGATGAATCAAATCCTCTTTTAGCCGCTTGGACCTTTGATGACCGCATGGGTGCTGTAACTCTTCTAAGATTACTTAAATCGATCAAAGAAGAAAACATTAAACCAAAACTTGATTTGATTATTGCTTTCACAGTACAAGAAGAAACAAGTTGTTTTGGAGCTCGCACACTTGCACAGAAGATTCAACCAACATACTTCATAGCAGTTGATGGTTGTCCTCTAGCATCTCATTCTCCTTTAGAACTGGATGAACGTCCAGGAATTTGGCTTAAAGATCGAAGACAATTCTACAGTGAAGGATTAATAGATTCACTTACTGAAGCTGCTAATTCAATTGGAATAGAACTTCAGAGAGCCATATTCACTGGAGCTGCAAGCGATGCAAGTTCAGTAGGATTAACAGGATTTTCAGATCAACTTGCTACAATAGGGCATGTTCGTAAGAACAGTCACGGATATGAGATCGCTTCTTTAGAAGTATTCGAAAATCTATTCAAAGTGCTAAAGCAGTTTATTTCTACTTGGAATGGTGAGAGTTAGTTTCCGTAAATCTTATCATTTTATCTTTGAAAGCGCATGGTCTACATCTTCGATCAGGTCATCAATATCCTCTAAACCTATAGACATTCGTATCATAGTATCTGGAATGCCAAGTGCTAATCTTTCTTCTTGAGTAAGTTGTTGATGAGTTGTAAATGCAGGATGAGTAGCCAAGGTTTTAGTTGTTCCAAGATGCCCTGTGTGGATTATCAAATCGAAAGAATCGATTACATTTTTTGCATCCTCTAATTCTCCTTTTGTAACAAAGGACAGCAACGAGCTAAATCCACTAAGTTGTTTTTTTGCTAGTTCATGTTGAGGATGACTCTTTAAACCAGGATAATGTACAGCTTCTACTTTAGAATGATCTTCTAAAAATTCAGCAAAAGCTAAAGCATTTTCACTATGTTTCTTCATTCTTAGGCTAAGAGTTTCCATCCCAAGCAGTAGTAACCAGCTATTAAAGGGACTTATTGAAGGACCAATATTGCGATACTCTTTTTCTCTTATCTCATCGATATAATCTGCAGGACCTGCTATAACACCTGAAATACAAGAGGAATTGCCACTCAGATATTTAGTTGCGGAATGGATAATAATGTCAGCACCAAACTCAACTGGTTGTTGGAGTGCTGGAGAAGCAACTGTATTATCTACTAACAAAGGAAGATTATTTTCGTGTGCTAATTTTGCTAAAGCTGGAATATCTGCCACAAATAAGTTAGGATTGGAAGGAGATTCAACATACAGAAATTTAGTTTTCTCAGTTATAGCTTCAGACCAACAATTAATATCTGAAGGATCCGAAACAAAAATAGGATCAAAACCCATTTTTGGAAAAGTTTCAGTAAAGAGTTTATTTGAACCTCCATATATTTTGCTTGAAGTAACAAAACCTTCAGCTTTTTTCATCAACTGCAGACATGCAATAAATATCGCAGACATTCCTGAAGATGTTGCGAGTGCTTTTTCAGTTAGTTCAACAGCTGCTAACCTATCTTCAAACATTTTGTTTGTAGGATTATCCATTCTACCATACATAAAACCCTCAATCTCGTAACGGAACAATTTAGCAGCATAATCTGCACTTTCAAATGGATATGCAACAGTTTGATAGATTGGAGGAGTAATTGTATTGGTTTCTAGAACATCATGTCCAGCATGAACACAAAGAGTATCGAAATTGAAATCTCTCTTCTGTTTTTTAGCCATAATCAAAGGAGAAAAATGTAATTCTTAAACTTTTCATCTTCTGCTGCGAATGAGTATTTGAGCTAACAACATGTTATACGAGGTTCCTTTGAATAAGATACTATAAATAGAAGGTTATCGATATGCTTACACAAGAATGAAGAGTGGGGCAAGTAGAGTTAAAGAATTTTTTACAACAAGATTATCAGAGATTTTTTCTTTCGCTATATTAGTAATTTTGACAGTAATAATATTTTTAGCAATACCTAACCTTTATTATGCTTTAGTTGTTGAAGCAATATTAGTTGTAACATTGCCAGCTATCATAATATTGTCAAGAAGAGCTGCTAATAGAAATGCTAGAAAAGAAGTTGATAAACTTCTGAGAGTAGGAGAAAATTATCAAAGATCTAGTCCAACACATCAAGATCAATCCAGATACACAAGTCCAGGATATGTAGACATAGGTCCAGTCGCTGATCATGGACAACCTGTAAATGTTATGATCAGTGCCGCTGAAGTCATGCATGATGATGATGTAAGGAAGAGAAGATATTACAGAAAGATAGGGGGACCTTTCAATGAATTTCCAGCTATTAGTCGATTTGCAGATTTCTTAGCAAGTGCAGCAGAGGTAAAATCATTCGGTAGTAGACCAAGTTTAGATCAAGTATTTGAGAAAGAAACTCTACAATTCTTTGAAAAAGTTAGACAGGAAATTGCTGAGATAAGTGGGAAAAATGTTCAATTGAATTATGATGAAGTAAAGACAAGTTTTGTTTTTGAATTTCCAAAAGATGGTGAGTATGCTTTTCTCACTGGAGTAGTGTTAAATCTACTATCTAACAAAAACATTGTTATTGAGGGAATTCTTAGCAAATATCAACCTTTTTCACTAACTCTTCATAAAACCGAGTTTGAAAAAGAAAACAAGTATGCTGTAATAAGTAGTTTTTCAATAGTTAAAGAGGGGGTTTTAGCAAAAGAAGAATTTAAACAAATATTAGAAGAGAATTATAATAGTATTGATCATTTAATGATTGATAAGAAATATGTAACAGGAAGCATTTCAGATATTAACAATCTAAGCAACTTCCTAGGTATAGTTAAAAAACTCTCTTCCGAGCTTTTAAGAATCGATATAGGAATTTTGGATATTGAAGAATTAAAATGTCTAAACTGTGGTCAGAAATTAAATGTACAAGATACTGAATGCACATCATGTGGAGCAAAAAGACCATATTGTAGAATATGTAGATTAGCACTACATCCTTCAGAAGAAGAGGATATTGTTCAAACACCATGTTGTGGAATTTATGCTCATAAACTGCACATGATTATGTGGCTAGATAATCACAAAAAATGCCCTAACTGTCAAAAACTCCAAACTAGATGGTTAGATCAACTCAAAGATTCATACTAGATATAATTTCTAATACGAGGATATTTAAACTAGAAATAGCAAATATA
>MEHH01000114.1 GCA_001940755.1 Candidatus Heimdallarchaeota archaeon AB_125 | reverse complement strand
AAGCACGTCAGGCTCTAGCAACAGCAAGAGCTACTGAACCAGCATTAAGAAATGGTTTAAGATATATTGTATACAATCTTCATGAAAAAGCTTCTACAATTCAGGAAGCAAGAGAAGTAGTGAAATCCTTTGCAGAAGAATATATTCATCTACTAAAAGAATCAAAACGAAAAGTTATCCAATATGGTGCTCATCGTATAAAGAAAGGGAGTACCATAATGACTCATTGCCATTCATCTTTGTCTACTGGTATCATTTTAGAGGCACATAAACAAGGTAAAGAAATTCAAGTTTTCTGTACTGAGACGCGTCCTCGTTATCAAGGTCGTATAACAGCGAAAGAACTTGTAGAAGCAGGAATTCCTACAACCCAAGTTGTTGATAGTGCCATGAGATGGGTAATAAACAGACACGATGTAGATATCATAATCACTGGTGCAGATTCTATTACTAGTCAAGGTACAGTCATCAATAAGATAGGAACAAGATTATTAGCATTGGCTGCACGTGAAATGGACATTCCATTTTATTCGGCGATAAATCTCCTGAAATATGATCCTGAAACAAGCATAGGAAAACTATCTGAAATAGAAATGCGAGAAAGTAAAGAAATATGGGAAAATCCTCCAAAAGGACTCAATTTCCTCAATCCAGCATTTGAAACAGTATCGCATGAGCTTATAGATGGGATCATATCTGAGGCTGGAGTCTTTTCACCAGCAGTTGTATATCTTATAGTCAAACAAGAATATCCATTCATGATAATGAATGATGAAATGATATAATTACGATTAAATTATGAGGTAATAAAATATGAAAGATAAATATAAGGAATTACTAGTTGCTCGTTATTATGTTGAGCATGTTAAGTCAGTCGAAGTGGCTGCAGAAGAAATATGTGATGAAGAAAGTGTTGGTACATGGACCAAGCTTACTACAATTGAAAACACAGAAATTGATATCATCCCTAGGTTAAGGGCGGAAATTCTGGATACCAAAGTTATTGGTGACCATGATGGATATCAGAGTGGAGAAGTATTAATTGGTTTTAAAACAGAAACGTTTGATACTGAAGCAGGAATTACTAGTATATTATCCATGCTTGCTGGTAATCTTTTTGGCTTGGGTGCCCTTCGCAATATACGATGGTTAGATGTAGAATTTCCCCGTAGTATTGCTGAAAACTTTCCTGGACCAAAATTTGGTGTTGAAGGTGTTCGTAAAATCTTAGGTACTGATAAAGGTGAATTCCCAAATCGTCCCCACATAGGAACCATTGTCAAACCAAAGATGGGTTTGACTGCTAAAGAATGGGCTCAAGTAGCTTATGAAGCTGCAATAGGTGGTGTAGATTTTATTAAGGATGATGAAAACCTAAGCAATCAACCATTCTGCCCTATATCAGATAGAACAGTTGCAGTGTTAGAAAAAATGGACCAAGTAAAAGAGGAAACAGGAAGAACTGTAATCCATGCTGTTAATGTTACTGCTAAACATGATGTTATGTGGAGGAGGATAGAAGAAGCCATTGATAATGGAGCTAAGTGTCTCATGATAGATGTTATCCTTACAGGATTTCAAGAACTTGCTCAAATGGCAGCTGATCCAAGTGTTAAGTTGCCCATTCATGTTCATAGAACTATGCATGCAGCTTTTACCCGTAACCAAAAACATGGTATCTCTATGTTGCCTGTTTCAAAAATAATCCGTATGGTTGGTGGTGATCAACTTCACATAGGATCGTATGGTCAAGGTAAAATGGATACAGAATTAGATCTTGAACTTCAAATTAAAGAGGCTATGCTCAATCCTATGTATGAGTTCAAAAGAACATTTCCTGTTGCATCTGGTGGTTTATACCCAGCAAAAATACCTAATTTGGTTAAACATGGTGGTAATAACCTCATAATTCAAGCTGGTGGAGGTATTCACGGACATCCTGACGGTACAAGAAAAGGTGCAATGGCAATGAAACAAGCTCTAGATGCAACTCTTAATGGCATATCTTTAGAAGAATATGCAAAAGAACATATAGAACTTGCTAGAGCCCTTGAGAAATGGGGAAACTAAGCTTTCTCTAATTCTTTTTTCTATTTTCGAATAATGTTTAAGTAATAGAATATTGCATAGTTGAAGATATGAAAAGTAACTATGTTGAAGTTAATGACTTAAAACTACACTATATTGAGAAAGGAGAAGGTTGCCCATTAATTCTTCTTCATGGAGGTATTACTATTGCAGAAGAAAATTGGGAAAATCAAATAGATTTCTTCTCAGAAAGTTTTAGAGTTATAGCTACTGATAGTAGAGGTCATGGTAAAACAAACAATCCATCAGGAGAGTTTAGTTATAAGTTAATGGCAGATGATATTGCAGCACTTGTACGAGAATTGAAATTAGAAAAACCACTAATTATTGGTTGGAGTGATGGAGGTCAAATAGTTTTAGAGATTGGAATCCGTTATCCTGAACTAGCTAAAGCTTTGGTTGCTGGAGGAGTTCTGAGCGAAATAACTGATTATTATACTAATACAATGAAATTCTGGGGAATTGAAGGACCAGGACAAGTTAATTTTGAAAGACTCAGAGAAGTAATTCCTCAGTTTACTGAGAAATTACCAGAAATTCATACAGCAGGACATGGGGAAGATTATTGGAAAAAAACTTCTTCAAGACATCTCAAAAATGTGGTGTGATCCAGAAGCATTTCCTAAAGAAGAGATTGAGAATATCAATGACCCAATATTAATTCTTGCAGGTGATCATGATGAAGCTAGCTCAATTGATGAGTGTGTTAAAATGTTCAAATTAATTCCAAACGCAGAATTAGCTATTATCCCAAAAGCTGGTCATGATGTTTATGAAACAAAACCAGAGTTGTTTAATAGTATAGTATTGGAATTTCTACTTAGACATAAGTAGATAATAGGTTTCATATTACATATTTAATGCTTGGAAGATTTATCCCCAATAACCTAAAATACACACTCAACTGTCCTCTATGATGAATACTATGTTCTATCATTTCCAAAAGTAATTCAGCTTTAGTAGCAGGACGGTTAAAGTCTGTTACAATCTCATTTAGTTTATCCATTGAAAGATTCTCTAAATATGTTTCAAACGTCTTCGCGACGCTTTGATATAGATTTACGATTTCAGGAATTGTAGTAAACTCCATAATGCTGTATGGAAGTGCTTCCCAATGGTTGATCACTATGCCGCGAATATAGTATTCTAGTGATCGAATCATATGTAAAATCACTTCTCCTAAAGGTCTTGCACCTTCAGCAGGAATTTTGAAAAGAATTCCATCAGGTTTTATCACTTCCTTATTTTTCAAATCCTTTAATGTTTCACCTTTAAGATCTTGTAGAGTGAACAAATAAAGTTCTGTCTCCTCTAGATGTCTGATTATTGCAGTCTTGAGAAAGTCAATCATAATATTGCATCTCTTGGAATTCTTATTTATCGTGAATTTAAAACAGTTTATGATGCACAAAACAAAATTAAAAATCAAATCATAAACAGAAAGATTAAAAATAGAAATAGAAACAGAAGAAATAACGAAATACGCTAATAGTCTAGTGGTAGGACTTCACCCTTCCAAGGTGGGAACCCGGGTTCAAATCCCGGTTAGCGTACCACATCATCAATCAGAAAGAATAAATATTGTTGATGAAACACAATAATACTCATGCTCGTGTAGTCTAGTTGGTAGGACTCAGCCCTGCCACGGCTGGAACCCGGGTTCGAATCCCGGCGCGTGCACCACTTAATTTTTTCTTTTAATCTTTATAAACAAAAAAAGTGTAATACTGACGAGTCTTCTCGGTCATATTTGTGTTGTTATGTTAGTTATCGAAAGCTTCTCTGAGTACATATGGATGAACATTATATTATTAATATTGATGAAGAAGAGGATAATGTTTCTAACCGTGATAAACCAACCACATTTGAAAGTGATGACGCAGATAAAGAACTTGAAAGGTTTCTAACAAATCAAGCAGGTCCCTCTGACCGTTTTTCAAGTAGTGAAGTCGATTCATATATTCAACAAGTTCTCCAAACAAACAGAATACTTGCTATCGGTGTTGGTGGTGCGGGTTCTAATGCAATCAACAATATTGTAACTCGTGGAGGGATTATTGGAGCAACAACAGTGGGAGTCAATACTGATGCCAGACATCTTCTAAGTACTCAAGCTGAGCAGAAGCTGCTTATTGGCAGAGAACTAACCAATGGGACTGGAGCTGGAAATGATCCTAACATAGGTAGAGCTGCAGCTGAAGAAAATGAAGAAGATCTAAGGGAATTAGTTAGAGGGAATGATCTTGTTTTCGTTGCTTGTGGTCTAGGAAAAGGTACAGGGACAGGAGCAGCACCTTATGTAGCTAAAATTGCACAGGATGAAGGATGTTTAGTTGTTAGTGTCTGTACTTTGCCTTTTGCATCAGAGGGTCAATCTAAAATGGATTCAGCTTTGATTGGTTTGGATGAATTAAATGAACATTCAAACACCATAATTGTAGTTCCAAATGAGAAACTATTGATGTATGCACCAGATTTTACTCTTTGGGATGCATTTAAACTGGCTGATGACGTATTAATTAATGCCGTTGTTGGATTAACTGAACTAATAGTTCTTCCAGCTAGAGTAAATGTTGATTTTGCTGATACTAAGAAAATACTGAGACGTAGTGGTCCTGCAGTTATTGGTGTTGGAAGTGGTAAAGGTGAAAATCGAGCTATACAAGCAATAACTAATGCCTTATCAAATCCATTATTGGACATTGATATTAATTCATCAACAGGGGCTCTTGTAAATATTAAGGCTAATAAGAACATCTCAATGACTGAAGTTGATACTATTACAACCATGATTACTGATCAAATCAATCCTAAAGCAGAATTTGTTTGGGGTTGTAACATTGATGAAGTTATTCCAGATGATGAATTATCAGTTACTGTGGTAATAGCTGAAGTAAAATCCCCTTACTTAACCAAACCTGATGACATATCCATTGAAGCATTGTGGAGAGATTAAAGAAATTCTTTTCTCACCCAAATTATTTTTGGGTTTTTATGCTCTTTTCTATATATATTATTGGATATTATGTCGAAATTTCAAATACACCACACAGAGGATTTTATTACACTAGAATCCGAAAAACAAGCAATTTCAGTTGTTGGTTTTTCATTAACTAAAATGGAAGAAGGTGTTCTTACTCAGCTTTCAAGAAGAATGGCTAATTATTTTGATTCTTTTGGCTATTCCTACGTTATTCAATTGGCTGAAACTTCTATGAAGCTTTATTTGATCATTTCAGCACAAAACGTTGGTGAAGTTATTGGCAAAGTATCTAATTTTCTGGAAAAGATGCAAAAAATTGCTCCAATAAGTCCATTCTTAGTTGTTTCACGTATTGATCATCATAATGTTGCAGAAGATTTACAAATAAACTATCTTTCTCCCCTTCGAAAGACATCAGAATCAAGAATCATCAAGATAGGAGAAAGATTCATGGTCTTTTCTTCGATTATTTTCTCAGATGAAGAACCCAACTATATATCACAGTATTTTCGAGATTTGCTTTCATTTAAACAATGTACCCTAAATTTAAGCTCAAGGATACTAAAAAGTGGAAAGAACAAAACACATAAGCACAAAAAAGGTATTTTGTTAACGTATACTTCTAGCTTCTTCGATGATTGTATTGAATATTTACAGCAACTAAAAACAATATCTTTTCAGTATAAGGAAAAAATGAATTTTTCAATAAGATTTCATTCCCTCAATGAAATTAAACGCAGCAAAATTCTCTTTCTGTTAGGATTAACTAATAAATCAGATATACAGCTTTCTTGGGATACATATTTCAAGATTGAGAAATTTATCCCCAGTATAAGATCTAGCTCAAAGAAAAGAGTTAAACCATTGAAATCAGTGAGAAAAAGAGAAATTACACGTGATAGTAGAAATCGGTTCAGACTGTTTCCTCTTTTGAAGAGTGTTAAATTACCTGTTTTTTTGAGAAGAAAAACAAACCTTGATCAAGAAAATAAAGAAAAACCAATCATATTAGTAACCTCAAATCAACAAGAAATCAAAAGTAAAAAGGTACCTGAGCTTGATTCTGAAGAAGAGGAAAATAATCAAAATCTAGTTTTCCCTTATGGTCAAATAGTATCCGAAAAAGATATGAAAAAACTGATTAAGAACATACCTTCACCTCCCTAGATATTAGTTTTGTTTCCTCAAATTGAAGTTTATATCTCAAAATAAATCAAAAAGAAATGTTGATAAGGTAATTGCTTCTCATCCAATAAGGAAGAAGCAACATGCCTAATAATGAAAGATCTCCTCAACGTACTAGAAAGAGAAAAAACCGAAAACATAGGTTTCAAGTTTTATCTCAAGAGGATTATGAAGCACAAATTGTTTCTTTACTCAAAAAAGCAGACGAAATTATTTCAAAAGATATGGATAAAGCTCAACAGTTTGCTAAGCAAGCCCGTAAAATCCAAATGAAAACTAGGATAAAATTCCCTCCTGAATGGAAAAAGAGATTCTGCAAACACTGTAGAACATTTCTTTATCCAGGAATTAATTGCCGAGTTAGACTTTCATCAACTAATAGAGTTATTGCTATCAAATGTAATCACTGCAATAAGTATACTAGAATTCCCTATTACAGAAGTAAGGAGGCCAAAAATGAGTTACAATATTGACAAGATACGTCATGAATCACCAAAAATCCGTATAGGGAAAAGGGGAATAACTGAAAATGTCATTCATGAAATAAAGAATGTGCTAAAGAAAGATAGGGCATTAAAAATAAAGTGCTTACAAGTTGTTCCTTCAGAATCCATAAGAGCTATAGCTGCAAACATATCAAAATTGACTGATAGTAGAGTTGTAGAAATTCGGGGCAAAACAATAATTTTAGCTTTGTAAAATGTGAAATAAGTTAGAGAGTGTGTCAGTTGGTAAACATCTTTGTTTGTATTGATTTTGATCGAGATTATGCACTTCCTGTTAAGAATATACAACATGCCATCAGTTATCCGCTCAAAGAACAACCAAAGGACATTCTTAGCGATCCAAAATTATCTGCATCTCTTAAAGGAACGCTTAACTGTTTTAAATCCCTTATCGATTATCTGACTGATTTCGCTATTCCTTCAACTTTCTATTTTGAAGCAAGAAGTTTGCAGATGTTAAATTCAACTAATCCAAAATATGCATCACTCTTAAAGAAGGAAATTTTTGAACACGGAATTCATGGTTTTGATCACGAAGACCTAACAGGGGATGAAACAGGTATTGCTTTGGATAGAAACGAAGAATTACAGATTATTAAAAAGGCACAAGTGGAGATTGAGTCCATTCTAGATACCAAAGTCTATGGGTTTAGGGCACCTTATATGAAACATACAGCAAACACATTTGATATATTGAACAAACTGAAAATTCAGTATGATAGTTCTCTCTATTTAGAATCTGAGAAAGCAATAAAACCACATGAAATCTATGAAAACCTTTTGGAATTTCCAGTGATAAAAACACCAAAACAGAGTGTGATGGGGGGAATGTATACATATTTATGGCCATTGTTTGAGGGCAAAAGAAAAGCAGAAGATGTTATCAGCAATTATCTTCAATTGGTTAAGAACACTCAAGAAGATGATTCATACATTTCGATTAATCTACATTCCTGGCATTTCTCATACAATATCTCTCAAGAAAGATATCTATCAGAATTGGAAACGGAAGAGAATATTCAGATTTTTAGAAATCTTATTAACAAACTACAAGAATCTGGTGAAGTTAAATTATCTACACCGAAAATGTGGTTAAAAGAGAGAAAGTTAATTTGAAGTCTTCCTAAGAGTTTTTCTTATCTGACTAACATCTTTGAAGGCAGTAATTTGTTGTATTTCATCTACTACCTTTTTTTCTGAAGACATTTCTTTAATTGTTGTTGAAGCCAAATCTTCTTTGATTATATCAAGAAGTTGAGTTGACAGAGATTTTTACTTTAATCAAGAATAAATCATTTGAACAAGGTAAGATTCCTGA
>MEHH01000113.1 GCA_001940755.1 Candidatus Heimdallarchaeota archaeon AB_125 | reverse complement strand
ACATATTCTTGGTTTTATTGGAGCATTTGCGTTCATTTTCATGCCATTCAATTTATTTTATGTGGATTCTTACTATCTTAATATACCTCAAATGACGTTTTTCACACTTGTTACTTTCTTTCTATTCATGAAGAAGAAATACAAATTATCTGCATATTCTCTCACACTGGCTTGGTTGACAAAACAGATGCCTCTCTTTTTAGTGATTCCTTTGTTTTCAATGATTTGGAAAAAACATGATCTTAAAACAGCTGTAAGAAAGTTTTTACTACCATTCTTAATCTCTACATTCCTGCTCTCTATCCCTTGGATTTTCATATCTCCTGTTTTGTATATAGGAAGAATCTTAGCAGCTGGAAGGTCTCTATGGTATGTCACTTTGGATCCTATTGGAAATGGTCATGGGACTACTCTAGCGCATTCATTTCTTTATTGGGGAGCAGATGGTTTAGCAAATTTCTATGTTAAAATAAATACTCCTATGATTCCATTCTTAGTTATCTATGTATTTTCACTCTTCATAGGTCATTTCAACGGAAAAAAACTGGCAAATGAAGAAAAAGTATTCACTTTTTACATAACTTGGGTAATTCTGATTACTCATACATTTATTTCTAGAGGATTGTTCAAATATTATGACGCTTTCTACACTCCTTTTTTCATTCTTTCAATAGTTGCGATTGCAAATTCTTTGACAGAGAAATTAGAAAATTATATCAAAAAGAAAAAGATTGAAGATGAAGTCACGAAAGAAAGTGAAGAAAAATCAAAAGATTATTTGAATTTTGGAATAAACGCAATGGAAATTCTAAGTATCTTACTTATTACATTATGAATTTATTACTATAGTTGGATAATCATGATAGAAATTCGATTTCTACATCCTTTCTTCCTGTTAATCTTGACGCTTACTACTTCGTTTCTGATTCCATGGAGATATTATAAGGAACTTGGTAACAAAACCAATTACAAAGAACTAGTTCAAGATTTCAAGGATTTCTTCAAACCATCATTTACTTCGATATTGTTCTTTTTAATTGGAATTTCTGGTGTTATAATACAGTTCTTTGCTATGTATTTACCTGCTATCAGAGTTTTTCCAGGTGTTCCGATTATTATCATGGCTCTTGTTTTCAATATTGTTGCAATAATATTCGGGTTGTTAGCTGTTGCATTTTCTATGTTCAAAATTCACAAGATTGTATGGATATTATGTTCGTTTTTTGTTCTTGGATTTACTTTAGCTTATCCAATTATGATAGTAAGTATATCTGGTATATTTCCATATGTAACTGAACTGTATTTACAGTCAAACATGACTGATTTCATCGGATTCTGGTTAGCAATAGTTGGTAGTTTATTCTCATTTCTGTTTGGTTTACTTCTTCCAAGAGAGTATAAGGTAATTCATGAAAGTAAACAGTTTATAGCAAAAGTGAAAAATGCAATAAATGTAAGAAGAAAATAAACTATTTTTCTATAAGATTTCCTTCTTGGTCAAAGAACCTATTTTTCCTAAAACCTGCTGTCATGAATTTCCAAAAAACTTTAGCTGTACCAGAGAAATTGATATTTTTGTTGCTCTTACTAATCTTGTATATTTTCCTTACAAGAAACTTCGCTACTTTATCTGGTTTCTCACCCAGAATATTAAAAATTGGAGCTGCTTCTGCACTGGCATTGTTTATTATAAAATCAGTGATCACAATTCCTGGACTCAAGTAATTAATCAGAATATTTGTGTCTTTTAATTCTTTAGACAATGATTTAGTTAGTTGAGGAATAGAAGCTTTAGAAGCACCATAAACAACCATTTTTGGAGATGCCATGCCATTAGATCCCATTCCAGCTAAATTGAAAATTTTTCCATGCCCTTGATTTGTCATATAGCTAATAGCTTCTTTACAACCATACAAAGTCCCAAGAACATTTGTCTGAATAACTGAATCAAGGGTTTCATTTTCCCAAGTAGTAAGATTACCATAATGAGAGCCATTTATACCTGCATTGTTAATCCAAATATCAATGCCAGAAAGATTCTCATCACTAAAACTAATTAAATTCTTAATTTCTTCAGGTTTGGAAACATTACAAGTTGTTCCGTGAACCTTAACATCTGGAAATAGGTTTTTTATTTCCTCAACTGCTTTGTCCACAGAATCTTGATTTCTAGAAGAAATTACTATCTGATCACCATATTTGGCGAACTCTTTAGCTAATGCATAACCTATACCTTTAGAACTTCCAGTGATAACTACTTTCATTTGAGAAAACCAGATGCTATCTATATAATAGTTTTGAACTAGAAGCACTTTATCCCTTCTAATATTCAAAATATCTGAAGAAATTCTACATAAACCTTATGTACTTTTGAGATAATTTCATTTCATGTCAAAGAGAAATATAAAGATCACAGCAGTGATTTTACTTTCTTTCTTGATTCTGCTAACTAGTTTTCAACAAAAGAATTCATCTCTAGTTGTTAGTGCTGTGAATTATGAGAGTTCATTCCATCATGCCTTAATAGAATCTGCTGGAGCCTGGGAAATAACTAATGGTTCTAGCGACATCACAATTGCACTGATTGATTCAGGTATTGATTTTTCTCATCCTGACCTTATTAATTCTGCATGGGTGAATTCAGGCGAGATTTTCAATAATTCAATAGACGATGATAGTAACGGGTATATTGATGACTACAGCGGTTGGGATTTTAATTCAAATGATAGTTTTCCAGGACCAGAGGTTGATGATCCTATACACTGGCATGGTACATTTCAAGCTGGAATTATTGCTGCTCCTATAGATAATGATGGAATTGCAGGAGTAGCTCCTAATGTAACGATAATGGATTTACGAGTTCTCAATGCCACTAATTATAGTAATATAACTATGGAGGATTTTGGTAACGCAATTCGATATGCTGTTGACAACGGTGCTGATGTAATTAGCTTGAGCTTACAATATTATCAAGATTACTCAGATTATTATGATGATATTATTTATGCAATTAATAATAATGTTCCAGTTGTTTCAGCTACTGGCAATACCTGGCTTGCAGATGGTGGGGGACGAAACTTCCAATCATATCCAGGTGGTCTTTCAGAAGTTATTTGTGTTGGTGCTACAAATGAGAACAGTACTATAGCTGATTATAGTAATTATGGTGAATGGACAGATATTGTTGCACCTGTAGGAAACCAAGGGGGAACTATCAAAATTATAGGTATTTGGTCACCAGACAATTATGGTACCTCATATGGTACTTCCTTTGCTTGTGACCAAGTAGCTGCAGTAGTAGGTTTGATGAGAACTCTAAATTATTCCCTAACAGTAGATGAAATTAAAGATATCTTGTACAGATCATCAACAGATATTGGAAAAAAAGGTAAGGATATTCTATATGGACATGGTCTTCTTAATGCTTCGAAAGCTGTGAGAGCTGTTCTGGATCCTTCAATATTGATAACAACAAAAACCAGTTTCTATCTAGTATTCTCCACTGTTAGTTTTCTTGTAATTGCTTTGATTAATCATAAGAAGAAGAAGTGATTCTTCTCTTTTTTTCTTATTTTTTTACCGTATCTATATCCCGACAAAAATAAATAGATTATCTGTATCCCCCATATATTATCGAAAGTATTACAATGTTATAAGAAGAACCCACCTTTTTGGAAACTATGCATGTTAATGTAGTTACTTATGTTAGGGTTAGTACTGCAGATCAAGAATCTGGCAGAGACACACAGTTCGATGTTATAGATAAGAAAATCAATACTGTAGGATATAGGCATGTTCTAGAAACATTCGTTGATGAAGATGTTTCAGGAGATAGTCATGTTCAAGAAAGACCTGGTTTTAAACAAATGATGGAATTTATCCAGATTCATAATAAACAGAGACCTGAAGATCCAGTCAAAGAAGTGTGGGTACAAACACGTGATAGGATTTCAAGAGAAGTCGATATGTTGGGTTATGCTTCAGTTCTTTTACGAAGCCATGGAGTAGAAATTAGAGCAACAGAAGAATCAGACGAAATGCTTGTGACTAGAATATATGATCTTCTTGGAGAAGAAGAGCTCAAAAAATACAGACAAAAAAGAATGTATGGAATTAAGAGAAGAATCCAAGATGAGAAAATTATGTCACGACCACCTTTGGGGTACAAGATTGAAAATGGCAAGCTTCAAATTGATGAAGAAATGCGACCTAAACTGGTAGAGATTTTCCAGATGTTTGAAGATAATGTAACAATGTCCACTATCAGCAACAAATATGATATCCCAAGAAGTACTTTAGCTTATCTGAGAAAGAATCCTATCTATAGAACTGGTGAGTACTTCTGGAAAGGGAGAGTTGTTTATCAAGTTGAACCTATTATCAAAGATGGAGACATAGATATCAGGGATGAAGACGACTTCTATAGCTAATTCACCTTTTCATTCCTTTTTTTTATTTTAACAAACCTGAAATTATGTTTGATTACTTCAAAAAATATTTGTAAAGTATAAAAAAAATATTTGGAAATCTTTCAAATTACTTTATGAAATATCTCCCTGTAAACCTTTCATACATCCCTGGTAGCTTATCTATTTCTTGCAGATGTAACAACCAAGCATGAGCTTCTGTTTCAACTTGAGGTTCCATAGCGGATCTATCTCCTCCGCCAGCTTGTCCCATTTGCATTTGAAATGGCCCCCAGGGGCCTATACCTTGCATGAAACTTGCTTCTGCTAATACAACAGCTGCTAAATCTTTTAGAAAAATTTCATCAGTTACATTGACTAGGCAACGAGTAAAAGCTCTAACTAGCCATGTAACATAATCATTGATCCAGTTTCCCATCATTCTTTTTGCTATATTCATAGCCATTTTTCCCATTGGAAAATTGGATTTATAATTATCAAGATCAAATCTTGCTAAAGCAAAAGGTAAAAGGATTTGTTCTAACTCTTCAACTTCTCGGTCGCTCATGAAATAGAGTAAGAATTTCTTACTTATATATTATCGCATTTCCTTTAAAACCAAAGCATAACTGAACAAGGCATCTCTGGAAACAAATCCTTATTTTTCCATTTCTCTGGGATGTTGATATTAGAATGTTCCAGAATCTTTTCGATAGTAGAATGACCTATAAGAATCTGTGAAAGTTGATTAATAGATAAATCTAGAACATTTTCTTTATCGGTTGAGATACTTTCCATTTTAGAAGCAATACATTTTCCATCTTTGATTGTTAATTTCCAGATTCCACTATTATCAGAAATAATTTTGTCCTCTACTTTGAAAAGTAATTCCTCATCTATTGAAGGTAGATAATTTAGTTGTTCTAAGAATTTCTTAACGTCTAAAATTCTAAACATAGCAGGCCAGGTATTAAATTTGTGAGTATCATCTACACTCTTCAGATATCTTTCAACTTCCTCTTGAATTGGTAGATTGATAGAAATTTTGCTAATATCAGCTTCGAAATTTCTTAAGAAAGCAAAAAGACTATGCTTAGCTTGTATGCTGATATAAGCAAAATCTAAAATCTGCATTGTATGTTCCCATTCTCCAGCTTTTTTGAATTTGAAGGAGATATATGCGATAGGAATATCATCTCTTTCAAACAAATATATTTTGAATCCACCTTGTAATTCTCCCCTAAGTAACCAAGCATCAACATCTCCAATAATTCTTGTGTATTTATTTTTAGCATTCTTAGCTACTTGCAATAGAGGGAGATAATCCTTCATATCTGTGACGTCTGTTATCTTTATTTTAGTATTTAATTTGTAATCTGATTTTATGTTGCTTGGCTTAAAATTATAGCTAATAGCTTTCTCACCACTTTCAAAACCAAATTTACTGTAAAATTCATGATCAAAAGGCCAGAGAGCGGCAACATGATAACCTTGTTGATGTCTATCAGTTATTATTTTATGCATCAATTTCTTGACATATCCTCTTCTTCTCTCTGCAGGTTGTGTCATAACAGCAGCAATTCCAGCACAATCAAATAATCTGTCTCTGATGAACATTTGATACTTAAAAGACCCAGCAGCTGCAAGCAAAGAATCTTCTTTAAATGCTCCAAACATGCTTAATTCTTGAGTTTCTGAAAATAGTTTTTCCATCGACTTCATTGGTTCATGAAAACATAAAACAGCTAGTTTAGTAGCTTTAGTTAGATCTTCTGAATCTTTGAGTTCTCGAATCATTACAATCATCAATCCTTCATCAGAAGTCTATATCAATTTACTGATTTTGAACTTTGAATTTACTACGAGAATGAATTTCTGAGAGTTCTTTAATTAAGTCGAACAAAGTTTTTAAAGAAGCTTTAGAAGAGATTCAGCCATGATAACAATAGATGTTCTATGGGCAGCAGCTCTAGGTTATCTTTTAGGTTCAATTCCAATCGCTTGGATAATTGTAAAATTATGGTTAAGAATAGACATTCGTACAGTTGGTTCTAAAAACGTCGGTGGAAGAAATGTCATACGAGCTTTTCAAGCAGAAGAAAAACCAAAGGGATTAGCTTATACTGTTGGAATAATAGAAGCTATACTTGATATGTTAAAAGGATTCTTTGCTATGTGGTTAGCCGTCTGGATATCATTCACTTATAGTCAAGCTGATATATGGGTTGTTGCATTTGCAGGACCTGCAGCTATACTGGGACACAACTGGTGTATATGGTTGTGGGGTCCAGGAGGAAAAGGAGTTGCTTCTACTTTAGGAACTATGATCTTCTTTAATCCTGTTTTCCTACCACTATGGTTAGTACTTTACTTCGTTTTAGGTTCAGCTATAATGTACAGTGCAATAACATATCTTGTTAGTTTTGTTGTAATGGGTGTAATCTTTATCTTCTGGGGCACAAATATCTGGAAGTGGATTTCTCCAGCAAACGGAATTACGGATTTGAATGCTTCACCCGTTGTGGAGATTTTTGGTTGGGTAGCATTTGCTGCGATGGTAGCTATAACTATTGTAGTATTATCTCGTCAGGGAGAAAACTTCCAAAAGATTAAGACCGGCGAAGCTAAGAAGATGAAACTTTGGAAGATTTTCAAAGGAAAAGCAGATGAGGCTCTTAAATAGCTAATTTTTCCCCTTTTTTCTTCTTTTATTATTATAGAAAATGATATTATTGTTTACTACAAAGCTAGAATAAGAATGACATATCAAGAAGAAGATTTTTTCCAATTTATTAATAACCTAAAGAATGTTGTAAATTCGGTTATTATAGTAGAAGGAAAAAATGATCAGAAAGCCCTTGAGTTCTGGAATATACAAACACCAATTGAACCAATTACTCATCCTTGGTTTGAATTCATTGATTTTATTATGAACAAATATTCTAAAGATGTTCAAATAATATTACTCCTTGATGCTGATCCACAAGGAAAGGAATATGTCAAGAAACTGAAAACTGAATTTAGACAATTTGGATACAAAGTAAACACAGGTTTCTGGATAAAAATCCAGAGATTTCATATTACTTGTATAGAAGGATTGGATAGTCATCATTTTAGAGGTTTAAAACAAAGATATGACTTAGCTTACATAGATGAAAAGGATAAGGATGAAATATTAGATAAATGAAACAATTTTGTAATTTTCTTCTAACAAAAAGATACTCCTCAAGTAATATATTAGACTTTGAAAAAAATAGTAAATCCATTATAAAAAATTGAGAAGAAGATATTAAACTTCTTCAATTTGTTTTATACCAGCATAAATCCATCCTGTTCCGCTGAAAATGAAAGTAGTTGCAATTATTGCTACTAATGCAGGTCCTGAGATTGCAGGTAAGAAGAATAGAACAATACCTGCTGCAACTATCGATAGTACTCCAATTAATATTGTTAGAACTTTATACCAATTTGGATACTCATCAAATCTGCTACTTACATTGATCCTTGAGATGCTATTGAGAATCAGTACAAATGCAAGAAGAGTTGTAATTCTATCAGGTGCTACACTTGAGAGTGCCCAAATTGCAATTGCTATTGGTAGAACAAGAATTCCTATTGAGATTTTGAGTACTCTTGTATACCATTCAATATAATCTTGAAAAATCCCATTTAAAGTGCGAAAGATTCCGATTACAATTAAGGCAAGTGAGAGAATTATAATTAGTGTTTGAATATCTCTATTAATGAAAATAA
>MEHH01000112.1 GCA_001940755.1 Candidatus Heimdallarchaeota archaeon AB_125 | reverse complement strand
GCTAAATTCGAGTTTCAGATTTCAATTGGTGATGAAAAGTACTATTACATAAAAGTTGAAAATGGTCATTTCGCTACTGGAGAAGGAACACTTGAACAACCAAATGTAAGAATTTGGATGGACTCTTCAATTGCTAGCGGAATATTCATGGGTACTGTAAACGCTGCTTCAGCATATATGGCTAAAGAGATCAAGTTTGAGGGTTCAATGATGCTAGGACTTAAGTTTAGAACTTTCACCGATGCAGTAGTGAGTGAGCTCGAATAAGTCTAGATGTATCCACAAGGATACTAAAGAAAACTTAATACATCCATTTAAAGAGTAAAATCAGAAGTTATACACAGGGGGTCAGTTATGCCTACACTATTCAAGTATGATAAAGGTGTCAAATTCTTAAAGAAACCAGAGAATCTAACTCTAATAGCTGACCCAACAACAGTGAAAGCTGCAGCAGATTGTGATGCTGCTCTGGTAACACATGCTCATACTGACCATTCTTTAGCGTTTCCAAATGAAAGCATAAAAGTTTACTCAACAGAAATTGCTAGTAAGCTCTTTGAAGGATTAACTGCAAAAAAAACGAAAAACACTGAATTTGTTAATTTAAATAAAACAACTAATGTTAATGGTATAGAAACCAAATTTATTCCTGCGGGGCATTTACTAGGAGCTGCGCAGATTGTGTTTTATTTTGATGATTTAACAATTTGTTATACAGGTGATATAAGCACTGATGAAATGCTTACTGTACCAAGAGCAGCTGTACCTGAAGATGATGTTGATATTTTGATTACAGAAGCTACATATGGGAAAGGAGATTTGTTCTTCGATTCTCGTGAAAGATTAAAAGCATCAATTCTAAAATGGGTCGCTGAGAATCTTCAGAAGAACAAGGTTCCTGTGGTAAATATAGGTCATTTAGGTCCTGCTCAAGAGATTATAGCCTATCTGAATAAGATGTTATCTGTAGACATTTACTGTGACAATAGAACCAGCGAAATAAACAAAGTTTACAATGAGGAAGGACATAATCTTCAGTGGAATAGATTTGATATTTTGAATGATAGTGAGTTGAAGACTGAAAGAAGTTTAGTTTTGCTCCCTAGGGCAGCTAAGGAAATACCAGATTTTCTTAAACCTCACAAATTCTCAAGAAGTATAATTACTGGTCAAGCATCTAGATTTGCATATTCAAGCTTTGAACAAGCTTTTCCTTTTTCAATGCATGCTAATTGCAATGAGCTCCTTGAACATGTTAAAGCTGTTAATCCTCAAAAAGTATATACGCTCTATGGATTTGATTCAGAATTAGCTGCTATAATAAGGCAAAGACTCAAACTACCAGCTCAACCCATAAAACTATCTAAAAAAAGATTGACATTGGAAGAATTTTTTTAGTTTAGAGTAGATACTCATCTTCTGTTTCCTTCTCAACTGATTTTTCAATTACTCTAATTGATTCTCCAGAAATAGTTACTGGAATTTGTAAATCCATTGCAAGAAGTTCTACTGTTACTTCCTCTTTTCCAACATTTATATCGGTAACTCTTGCTCTTGAACCCTTGAATGGCCCATTTATTACCTCAACTATGTCGTTGATATCTACTCCCTCTATTACAGGTCTTGGTATTAAGAAGTGATCTAATTGATCAATAGGAATTTCTTCAGCACGGGAAGCTCGAGGTCTTTTTCGAACATGTCTAACACCCTCTACTAGAACTTCAACATCATCAATTGATTCAGCTTCAACAAAAATGTACCCTTTTAACCCACCTGGCACTAAAACTGAATATATTTTTAGATGAGGTCTATTTTCTGCTCTACGAGCTAGATATTCACTCAATGAATGTTCTTGACCAATTGTTGTTCTAAGAGCATAGATGGGCATTTTATCACTTATCTTTTTATTCTTTTATTATATGAGGTGAATCTAACTACTATCTTGTTTGAATTGCACTTATTATTGCATTAAATAGTAAACTAAGAACATAACCAATTACACCAATAATGACAATTCCAACAGCACTCATCTTTACTGTAATGGATAATTCTCTCCTACTAGGCTTTTTGGCATGTCTGAGAACTTTTCTACTATTTATAAAAAAGCCTCGTATCTTATTGATCATTTTGCTCATTAATTGTGCCTCACTAATCTTTTTGGTAATTTGTTTTTATTTCTTCTGTTGAGTAACAGTCTACTGACTATTCCTCTGCTGCAGTAAGAAGTTCAGCATATTTACCTGCATCAATTTCTTTTTGCACATCTCTGGGATCTTTGTTTTCACAAGTTACTCCCATACATACCATTGTACCTAAAATCTCTTTGCATGCAGTTTTTATTGAACCAGCAGTTAAATCTGCCCACTTTGCTTTAGCTGCATCAATAAGTTGCGGGAAGGATATATTACCTACTATGTTTGTATTTGGTTCACCAGATGCTTTTTTCAAATTTGCGGCTTTTAGCACTAATGCTGATGCTGGTGGGATACCGATTTCTAATTCAAATTCACGGGTTTTTTTATCGACTGTAACTTTTACTGGAACTTTCATCCCTTGATAAGCTGCTGTTTGTTTGTTTATTTCACTAACAACATTACCGATGTTAACACCAAGTGGTCCTAATGCAGGCCCCATGGCTCCACCAGGAGATGCTTGTCCACCATCTACTAGTAAGTCTACAGTCACTAGTTCTTTACTCATTAGCTTCGCCTCATCTAATAACACTAACTTAAGACAGAAGCAAGACGCTTGCTACTTAAAGGTAACGATTTTTAACTAAAGAATACTTCTCAGAAGCATAGTATTAGTTTCATCATGTAATGTCTGATAAACAGTGTTTCTGAAGATATCATCACTTTTTTTCTTTAATCAAAATACTTATAATGAAATCTTAGAGTTTCAACTCGTAAAGTTTTGGAGTAGAAACAATGAGCGTAAACAAACCGATGGATATCCTGAATCAAGCTAGAGAAAGAAGAGTTTTGATTAGACTTCGAGGTAATCGACGAATGAGAGGTATTCTCAAGAATTATGATATTCATCTTAATCTAACATTAGAAGACGCAGAAGAGATAGCTTCAGAAGGAACAACTAAACTTGGGGACGTTATTGTACGTGGTGATAACGTAATTATGATTAGTCCTCCACCCAAATAAGTGCAAAGAGATGAAACAAAATGACTAAAGGAACACCGTCATTCGGAAGACATAACAAAAGATCAACCCATATAATTTGTAGGAGATGTGGTAATCATTCCTTCCACAAAAGACATAAAAACTGTGCATCTTGTGGCTTTGGAAGATCCTCAAAAATCCGAAACTATGCATGGCACAGACATTAGAAGACACATGTGTGTTTACTTGTAACAAGTAATCCTTCTATTTTAACTACTTCTTCAATGGGCCGATAGATCAGCCTGGAAGATCGCTTCCTTGGCATGGAAGAGGCCGCGAGTTCGAATCTCGCTCGGTCCACCACTTTGATTTTTTGTAAGTAATTTTTTCTTATTTTTGAAAAATAGCACAAAATAGCTGTATATGGCTTCTAATCGCTTTCTATGCATGCCTCATTGCGTGCTTAAATAAACTTATATATTGAGATTGCAACTTAGGTTTATGGAAAAATCTTATGATGAGGACCTTGCTAAGCTCATGTCAGAAGCACGAGATTTGTTTAAAAGTGCAAATTATGCTGACTCTGCAAGGAAATATTTAGATGCTGCTAGAAGTCAAGAGACAGCTCGGGGGTTGGAACAAGCCGAAGACTTGTACCATGAAGCGATTAAGAATTTTATCCGTGCATCAGAAGAAAACAAAGAGAAGAAACAATATCGTATGAGTGCACAAAATCTCTATTATGTTTCTTATATTTTTAAGAAAGTTGGATCAAAAGAGGATTGGAGAGCTGCAACAAATGCTGTAGTTGAAGATTTAGTTAATGCGGCACAAGAATATCTATTATGGAATGAATATGATAGAGGAATAGTATTAATTTCCACAGCTTGTTTCTTCTACTTCTCTATAGAAGAATTCCAATCTGCAGAGCAACTATATCAACAGTACATTGAACAAATTCAAGATGATCCTGGTTTTACTCGAGCTCAACAAGTTCTTTATTCTGCAGGTCATGCTATTAAAGCTGTAAAGGATTCAGATACAACCTCATTACTCAATGCCCAACAGCTAGTTGGTGCACATCTAAAACCCGGACTATCCCAAATTATGGGGGAACTATTCTTTCCGGCCATTGATGATGCAATGGATACCGTTGTGAAAAACTTCAGATCAAAAGTTAAGCTACCAAAGATAGTACCTGAAGTTAAAGTTTCTCGAGATTTAGTTCTAGGAGAACTTTCTGATTTATCTATTATTATTGAAAATGAAGGTGATGGTGAAGCATTTAATCTTGTTTTCAAGCTCAACATCCCTGATGGCGTTGATATTGTGGATGGTGGTACTGAAATAACTATTCCTAGTTTACCTGCAGGTAATTCAACTGAACAAAATCTCTCTCTGCGGTGTTCTCAACTCAATGACAAAGGGGTTCACGAACTAAGTGCCAATATAACATTCTATGATCAGTTGCAAACCAAACAAACAATGATGGTTGGACCTTATGATCTGGTTTTCAGAGAGAAAAGTTTAACCAAAGGATATGAGGTAGAACTAGCCGATTTATCTTCCAGGGCTTTAGAACTCAAAAATATCATGAGGGGGATAGATGTATTCCCTGAAACGGCAATAGATTTAGTTATGAAGTTTACTGATGATTTAATTAAAGAATCGGAAGGAATTCTAAATAATGAGGAGTTTGAAACTGCGCAAGCCAATATTAATACTATAAACAGAGTTTTTGATATCATTAATACTGTTACCTCAAAGGACTTTCTAGATCTTGTTCAGGAAAACAGAGAAACTTTTGTTGAGGAAAGAATACTCGCAGTTAGCGAGAACCTTAAAGAAGAATTTGAAGCACAGAAAAAGCAGTTTGATGAAAATCACCTCTTAGAAATAGAGAATCTAAAGCAAAGTTTTGAAACTGAAAAAACACAGTTAGAAGAGAAATTCAATATTCAGAAGGAAAACGATCAAAAAGAACTCTTGGAACAATTAAAAGAGCAACAAGACCTAGAAATTTCTGAAATTACTGCTGAACTAAACAATGAAAAAGAAAAATCTCTATCTGAACAAAAGGAAAAAATGAGTGAAGAAAAGAAAGAAGCTTTACAAGAACAAGAAACTTTACTAAGAGACGAATTTCAGAAGTTATTGTCAGAACAACAAGGTAAGAAGCGTAGATAACAAATTTTTACCTTTCTACTCCACTTTTTTTATTTTTACAATTTCTTCAGTTGTATCTATTACTAGTTTATCTCCGGTTTTAATTGAAAGAGTAACATCTTGATCAGCTTTGTCAACTAAAGGAATGTTTGCCAAGATTGCTCCTGCTACAACTATTGTTTCAGCTTTATTAGCTATTAGTGCGAGTGGGGCTACATTATTAACACTTAATCCATAAATAACATAAGATCCCACAGTTGAACCTTTGCTTTCTGGAAACACAAAGATTTTACCTGCTATGCTTTCCCCAAATAAAGGATTTTCAGAATCAGTAATTATTCCTGTTTCAGAATCAACTCCACCCAAAAATGAAATTGGAATGGGTGAAACTAATGCTTCTCCTTCAACTGAACCTTCAACTATTGGTCGAATTTTAATTGTTTTCATTCTGAAACCCCCTCCATAATTTCGAATAATGAAAGCAAGTTAACTTTATTTGTCCCATCTCTAGTAAGATAAAAAGCAGCCTTAGCAGAGTTTGTTAGGATGTTTTTGTAATTTCTTCTGATAACGGGAGTCACTACCATACAAGTATCAGTGAATATTTTTACTCCCTTTACCTCCAAATTAGTTAAAAATTTCTTAGCATCATCAGTTTGCATCAATTTCTGAGAGGAAAAAATCCAAAATTCTATTCCTTCTTTTATTGATTTTTCTCCTAGAGTTGAATGTATGTACTGTATATCTTCTAGACTTGAATGAGGGCATCCTATTACTACTAGATTCGCATCTTCTTTTATCTGGTTAAAATGATCATATACTTGTTTCTTATCCTTCTCATCAAAACTAACTATATTAGTTATATAATTCATATCAACTTTTCGAGCCTCTGGTGTATGGTTTTCAATATGGAAATGTGCGACACTTCCAGATGCTGCCATTGCTGCCCCTAACATTTTTACTTGATCTATATGTGTATTCTTGATTCCCTTAAAATAAGGAATCACTCCATGAAATTTTTCTCCATACCAATAACCCAAAGCTGAAAAATCTGAGAAATTAGCAGTTGATGTATTTACATCTACAATAATACTTGGAACCCTATTCTCTACTTTGTGTAACCCATAATCAGCTGTATAACCAATAATAGCAGATGCTAAAGATGAAGGTCCTCCTTCTCTATTTGTTCTTGCACCATAATATGCATTAGCCATTGAAACAGCTGATGATTCACTCCATGCTAAATGGTCACCAAGTTTCGGTTGGTGTCCAATTAAGTATGGCGTACATGTTAGAGTTGTTTCTATACCCATTTCTTTGTAGTGTTGAATTATCCTACGTTGTTTATCAGCAAAAGATTCCAGCACTCCCATTTCTTCCCATCTTTCCATATCCATTCCTGCAGGATTTAACCAGCTAGGAACACTAACCTTGACTTTGTCTTTGGATAACATATTGAAGAAAGAGAATATGGGATCACCTACAGTAAAATATGAAACACCAGCAATTTGTGCATTTTTGATAGGGATAAGCTTAGTTGCATCATTTACTTCACCAATTTTTACAACTAATTTAGTGAGTTTTGCAATAGCAAATCCATATTCTCCGTCCAGCATCATTTGCTGTTCTTTAGTAAGAAACATATTGAGTGCTCCACACATTATTTGTTTTGTTTAGAGTTGTATAGACAGCAATTGTTTAGTACGCAGTTACCACACCTTGGGGAGTTTTTTGTACAACAGATCTTCGCGTGTTTAACTAACAATGCATGATATTCTTGATACAACTGTAGATTATTTGGAAGACTATCCATAAATATCTGTTGGAGTTCCAAGTAATTCTTTCCATCATATAATCCAAGTCTGTTTAATATTCGAAAAGTGTATGAATCAATTACAAAGCATTTCTTTTCAAACAGATACAATAGAATAGCGTCTGCTGTTTCATCACCTAGACCATTTATTGCTAACAAAGCTAATCGATCAGGTTTTGGGTTAATTGATAACAATTCTATGAGATTCTTTAGTCGTCTAGCTTTTACTCTATAATATCCACTTGATCTAATTAGTTCTTCTAATTTTTCAATGGGAATCTTCTTTAGACAATCTATATTCAAGCAATTTGCTTTCTTCAACTGTAGAAGAGCTTTTTCTACATTCTTCCAGTTTGTTTGTTGGGTTAATACTGCCCCTATAGCTATTTCCAACCCTTCTCCAGGCCACCAGTTTTGAGGACCATATTTTTCGAACAGTGAGTTGTATATATCTAGCAGCTCTTCTTTCATCAACATCTCTTAGATTATTATCTAAAAAAATTTACTACTCAAATCAATCAGAATTAATTCTATCTTAAAATTTAAATGAGTCACAAAGAAGTACAAGACGATTAGATGCCAACAGAAGAACATGATTTCGAAATGATGGAAGTAAATTGTCCGGTGTGTGAGAGTGATAACACTAAGGTTACACAGAGGATAATGGATATACCTCACTTTCCTCAACTGTGGTTTTTCAATATATTCTGTTCTGATTGCAGTTACAAGCACAACGACTTCATCAATCTCTCATTTAAAGATCCTGTAAGGTTCATCTATCATGCTGAAAATAAAGAAGATTATACAACAAAGATTGTTAGAGCTGCAAATGGGACTATTAATTTTCCTCAAATTGGAGCGATGATAGAACCCGGTCCTAATGCTAATGGATTTGTAAACAATATTGAAGGAATACTTCAAGACATTAGAGGAAAAACTCTATTCCTATTAGGTGATGCTGAGTCAGATGAAGAGAGAGAAAAGATAAGAGAGTATGTAGATCTTTTAGATTCTTATATCCAAGATAACCTTCCAATTGATATCATTGTTGAAGATCCTTTTGGGAATTCATCTATCATTCC
>MEHH01000111.1 GCA_001940755.1 Candidatus Heimdallarchaeota archaeon AB_125 | reverse complement strand
ATCGACTACTACTGAGCTTAAGTTCTCAGGCTGCCATTCGAGTTCTAGAATGTGGATCAACTTGATTCCGAATTCCCTTTCGAAGAAATATGAGGCATTAATGACTGTTTCAAATGTGCTTGGTCTTCCTATCTGGTCACCGATAGTTTCCCAATTATCGTTGAGTGTTAGAACATAAACATGATGTTAATACTGTAAAATGGTTGTTTTATCGAGTTAAACATTAATGTTGTTATATACAAATGTAAATGAAACTAGTAAAGTATCATTAACATTCCCTAAAGCCTCGCCATAATGTTTGATTAAACCACTTATTACAAGAACGAAAAGCTTAATTAGATGAGTTTAACGCAGATAGTGTAAGACTACTGACCGGATGGTCTAGCTTGGTATGGCCCCTGGTTTGGGACCAGGTGATCCCGTGTTCAAAAGGTTTCAGATGCGTTCTGAAAAACTGAAACTCACGGTCCGGTCACCATTTTTGCTTTACATTTTTTAACCTATTTTTAGAAAATATCTAAATATGTCAAATGGTAGGTAGTGGTTATATGAAGTACGAAACTAAAGAGTTAACTTCAGTGACTCGTTCAAAGCTTCCAGGGAATTTTATCAAACTAACAGATGGCCATACTCATTATGAATTATTAGGATCTGAAAAGGGAGATTTGATTGTTTTAGTCCATGGATTCGTCACACCGTATTTTGCTTGGGATAAACAAATTGAAGATTTTACTAAACAAGGTTTCCAAGTTTTGCGCTATGATCTATTTGGTAGAGGATTTTCTGATAGACCAAAAAAAAGATATGATAACAATCTATTCGTAAAACAACTACATGAACTACTAGTAGAACTTAATTTTCAAAAGCACAAGATATTTCTTATTGGTTGGTCTATGGGAGGTGCGATTAGCTTAAACTTCACTAAAACTTATCCTGAAGTAGTAAGTAAATTAATTCTTGTAGCCCCAATAGGACTCCCATCTCCTGGATTATCTTCAGCATTACTCTTTAAGATTCCTTTGTTAAGAAATATTATTTTCTATAACTTTGGGCATAAAATTATGAGTAAAAGGATAAAATCAGTTTTACAAATCGAAGATATTAATTCTGATGAATTCAAGAAAGTGGTTGAACAGATGGAATACAAGGGTTTTCTGAAAGCACTTTTGTTAACTGGAACTCAGATGAATGTGTACCATTTAGAAGATGTTTACAAGGAAGTAGGAAAAATAGAGATGGCTAAAATGTTGATTTGGGGGGAAGTTGATGGAAGTGTTTCTTTTAAGCTTCATACGAAAGTTATCGAATATTTACCAGGAATCATATTTCATCCTATGAAAGATATAGGGCATGCACCCCAATACACTAATTCAAGTAAATTCAATGAACTAGTATTGAAATTTATCAAAGATTGATATTAAGGTTTCAGAGTATTTCTTATAAATATAGAATCTATTAAAAATCTATGAAATTAGGTTTTGTTACTGATAGTGGTTCAGATATTGATCCTGACTATGCTGAAAAGATAGGTGTAAAAGTTGTTCCTCTTAGTATAACTTTTAGTGATGCAGACGATGTTGTACATCTAGAAGACAAAAATTTTGATCTTGATTCCTATTATGATAAATACAATACAGTTGACGATTTCTCAGCTAAAACTGCTCAACCAACCCCTAATGATTTCTTTATTGCATATGAAGAATTAGCAAAAGAAGGAGTTAAAGAAATAATAGTGGTAACTTTAAGTTCAGGTTTGAGTGGAACAATTAACAGTGCACGTTTAGGTGCAAATATGCTTAAAAGAAAAAACAAGAACGTAAAAGTTCACCTTGTAGATTCATTGAACGCTTCTTATTCCGAAGTATTGTTAGTTGAAGAAGGAATGAACTTACAAAAACAAGGTCTAGAGGCTGAAGAAATAGCAATTAAACTTGGAGAACAGGCTAAGAACATCAAAACATACATACTGTTTCCTTCATTGAAATACCTACGTAAGGGTGGTAGAATCTCTATTACAAAATATTTTCTTGGAACTTTACTGAGAAAGAGACCAATCACAGTCGTTAATCAAGAAGGTCAAAATGAAGTTGCTACATCTGTAACAGATACAGATGAGGGGATACATAAAATCCTTGAATTAGCTTCAGAGAACTTTACTAGATTTCCAAAACAAGTTGTTATCATTCATGGTAATAACTTAGACTATGCAGGTAGAATGAAGAAACAATTAAAGAAACATTTCAAGAAAGCGAAAATAACAACTAGATGCACAGGAGTTACTATATCTGCTCATACAGGTCCAAATGTTATTGCTTTGATTTCTTATTTCTAAAAGTCTCTACTTTTTTATTTTTTTAATCTTTCTGAGGTTATAAGAGCACTAAGATAATCCTGCAAAGCATCAAATCGTTCTTTGTAGCTTCTCTCTGAATCCATGAATATTTCTCTGCTCATCGTGTGATACTTTTCTTCATGTTTTTCTATTATTGTTGTATTTTTTGTTTTTATCAACCTAATTCTAGGTTGCTTTTGTATATACACAATAAGATCCAACCACTTCTCTGCTGTAGCTGGATTTAGACCTACTTTCTGAAGTTTTGATTTTGGGAAAGAACAGTCCTCGTAATCAACTAACTTGAATATTGCTTGAGCTCTTTCAATCAGTGTTCTACGATTCTTAGTTTCATTCATAATACATTATTGTATTATTAGAACATAAAAATGTATTTATACAAAATGCTGTTTTTCTAATATATGTCTGGAAAAATAGCTGATGAATCAAACATCAGAGTCGATATTGAGAACCAAAAATGGGCAATAGTAGGAATTGTACACGCATTTCTAGATAGATATAATAAAGAAAATGCAGAGGAACTAAGAGAAACTTTCTCAGCGAATTATGATTCATTGATTAAGGAACATGAAATGAAAGATAAAACAGAAATATCCAAATATTATCGACTTGTTTCAGAATTTAGATCAGCGCTTGGATCAATAATGGATAAAGGACAAATATTTGATAATATGTGTGATAGAATGGCAGAATTGTTTGAAATTACATTGGCTGGTATCCAAAGGCAAGCTGACAATGAAATCCGCCGTCCTTCTGAAGATGGACCTATTTTACCAGGCAGTGACAAAACAACCACAATTAAATTCTTCTGTACAATTTGTGAAGAGTTCTTAGACATTCCTGAGGATTTGAAAGAGCAGTTGTTAAATTCAGACGAGAGAATAGAGTTACCTAAACATCATGATAAAGAGTTAGAGGTAAGGATAGTAGACGTAACAGAGGATTCATTTGAACTGAAAAGCGATAAACCAGCTTTCAAAACTAAATCCGCAAGAGAGCTAATGGGATACTCTGGCGCAGAAATTGAAAAAATTCAGCAAAATAAGAACAAAATAGCTGAGATCTTCCCTGAAATTCTTTCTCAAGTAAATGATGATATTGGGGAATACCTCAATGTTTTAAGCGTTGGAATTGATGTTGGGTCTTCTACATCACATCTTGTATTTTCTGGTTTAACTCTTAGAAGAGAACAGAGTTTCATGAACATGTCCAATCGTTTTCATCTTATTAATCGGAAATTAATCTACGAAGGCAATATTATAGACACTCCCTTAATCGACCGTTATACTATCGATATTGATGCTGTCGTTGAATTCTTTGAAGAGGAATACAAGAAAGCTGGAATTACTACTGAGATGGTAGATACAGGAGCAGTCATAGTTACAGGAGAAACAGCTAAGAAGCAAAATGCAGAAGAAATAGTGAAAAGATTATCTTCTACTACTGGAAAATTTGTCAGTGCAGCTGCTGGACCGAATTTTGAATCTCTACTGGGAGCAATGGGCAGTGGTATTGTTGATCAGACATTAAAAGATGAAAACACTGTGATGAACATAGATGTTGGAGGTGGCACGAGTAATCTAGCAATCGCATCTAAGGGGCAGGTTACAAGTACATCATGCATAAATGTTGGCGGGAGATTACTAGGAATTGATAAAAAATTCAAAATTTGGAGGATAGATGAACCAACTGAGTTTCTCTTTAAGGAACTCAGTCTAGACTATGAAATAGGGGATATTATCCCTGAAGAGGAAGTTAGAATAATAGCTAAAGAATATGCTAAAGCTTTAGTTGAGGTCATGAAAGGACCAACAAAAAGCAAAGTAGCTAAGAAACTAATGATGACAGACGATTTAGATTTTTCAATTCCAATAGATGGTTACTCATTTTCCGGGGGAGTTGCTGAATTAATTTATGGAGAAGATATAGCATTTGATGATATTGGTAAATATCTTGCAGAGGAAATTCAGGCTTTGATGAAAAAGAACAAACTACCAATTTTAGAACCTGAAAACAAAATTAGGGCTACGGTTATCGGTGCTGGATCCTTTTCTCTTTCAGTATCTGGTTCCACATGTTATTTTGATAAGAGTATTCTATTTCCACTGGAAAATATTCCTGTGATAAATGTAAATGTCCGAAAAGAGAACTACAGTCCAGAGAAACTTAAGAAAGAGATAGATAATGCTTTCAGAAGATTTGATATGAAAGAGGGGGAGGATCTGGTTGCCTTATACTTCAAAGATCCAATCCACAGGAACAATTTCTATCTTTCAGATTTTGCTAAAGCAATTGAAGAAGCTTTACCAAATTCTGTTGCTAACAACAAAATGGTCCTTCTAATCTTTGATCAGGATATGGGAGGTTCAATTGGAATTGCTCTTCGGCGAGAGACTGCCTTACAGAATAACCTTATCTGTATGGATGAATTAGAGCTTGAAGAAGGAGATTGGATAGATATAGGTTCTCCACTTTACTCAGGTCAAGCCTTTCCTGTAACAGTTAAGAGTTTAGTATTTAATAAAAACAAAAATTAGTCAGAAGACCCCTAGGTTAAGTATGCTTTCTTCTCAAAAGGTCTACCATGACCTGGATATACGTATTTGAACTCTAAAGAACTTATTTTTTCAATGCTTTGTTTCATATCAGTTCTATCTGCTACCATACTTGCTTGATCAGGTTGTTTTAGATTCTCAAGAATATCACCGCAAAAGAAATGTCCATCTTCTGTTAGAACTCCTACAGACCCTTTAGAATGACCGGGTAAGGTAATGATTTTAGCAGATAAACCATATTCATCAAGTTTCTGTTCGTTTTCAAGTACAATATCTGGTAAAAATCTATCTTTCTTCTTTAGTTGCATCCCTAAAAGAACGGTCATTAATTTTCCTAAAATTCTAAGAAATACATTCATATTCCGATTCCAAGTGATATCACCATGCTCTACCATACCAATATCGTCATTATGTAAAGCAATTTTCGAATTATATTTCTCCTTTAGATATCTTGCATTTCCAGAGTGATCAAAATCACCATGTGTGAGAAGTATTAGTGTTAGTGTTTGATTTTCAGGTGTTATTCCTTTGTTTGATAAAAAAGCATCTAGTTTCAATCTACATTTAGTGAAACCAGTATCAATCAAAATAAAGCCTTTTTCAGTTTCTACAAGATAACAATTAACTTTTTCTAAATCTATTATTGAAATAGAAGCAGGAATTTTGAGTTGTTGTACGGAACCCACTTGTTTTTCACCTTTTTCATTATTAATGAATGAACGTTCACTTATATATGTTTCTATTGTAGCTGATATCAGTTCTACCGCAGATAAACGTTTAGAATATTAGCAAACATAAAAATTTAAATGAATGACCGTTTACTTATGAATCATTATGAGAACACGAGATCAGAAGAAATACAATGCTGTTGTAAGATCAACAATTGAATTAACTAACAAGTTAGGGTTTTCAGGTATTTCCATTTCTAAAATTGCCAAAGAAGCTAACGTTTCTCCTGCTACAATCTACATTTACTTCAAAAACAAGGAAGATTTATTGACTGTAATTTATTGTGATATAAGAAAGAAAGCGGGAGAATCTGTTCTCACAAATATTGATACAAATATGACTATAAAAGAACGATTCAATGAGATTTGGTTTAATTCATTCTCTTTTTATCTGAACCATCCCGAATATATCCAATATCGCGAACAGTTTGAACAAACTAAGATGATGGAAGAGGTCAAAACTAATGAATTTGAATTAAACAAATATATAGTAGAATTATTTGCTAAAGGAATTGAAGACAGAATAATTCAAGATATTCCAATTCCAATGTTAATTTCATTTGCATTCATCCCCATAATAACTCTACTCAGATTTCATTTTAGCGACATTCAAATAATGACTGAAGAAGGAATAATCAATGCATGTAAGATTGCTTGGAAGTCCATAGCTATATGAAACTTTTATATAATTCACATTTGATCTCTTTTTCTTGAATTGATGATGATGTATAGGTAAGTAGATATTAAAGTTAACAAACTCATCGCAAAAGAAATAACATATTGAAAATGTCCGAAAACACCATGACCAAAAGGAGAAATTGCAAATACAATAAATTGGAAAGAACCAAATATAGCTGTTAGAAATGAGAAGATAATAAAGACATACAGATTCTTCTTAAAAATAAGACTTGTTAAGACATTAATGATTGCAAAAACTAGACAGATATAACCTATCGCGTCCATTTGAGATAATAGAGCATAGTAGTTTAAATCAATTAATGACCAAAATGCTCCTCCAAATAATCCGAGTGCAGTTAAACCTGTTAATCCACTAAAAATCAGCGAAATTATTCTCAGTACTTCAACAGGACCTATTTTCTCTGAAGTTTTTGAAGTTTCTTCGGATTCTGGATGGCTGGTAAATTCTAATCCACCTAGAGATTCCATAAATAACATTTGTTTTGCTTGTATTATGTTTTTCTATAATTCACGTGGTAAGTCTGTTAGATCGCATTGACACTACTTCTTCTGGTTCTAAGTGTTTTACCAACTCCCTACCTTCTTGTATTGTCTCCCTTATTGAATAATGGGTTCCTAGAAAGTAAAGAGCTCCTTACAATAAGGTACCCCTATTTTCCTAAGAAGAGTAACTTCAAGAAACCTGGTAATTTTCTAATTGGGAATAGAAGAGCTGTTTGTTTAATATACTTCTTGTGGTCGTCTCCACTACGAGTAATTAATTCTCTGTCTTCTCTTAAACCTATAATAATACTTGGAACTAGCTGAAATGTAGATATTACCAATCCTACCCAAGTGTTACTTATGAACCCCATAGCAAATCCTCCCATCAATAAGGAGAAATGGAGTGGATGTCTGATGAATGAATAGATATCTCCTCTAACAATCGTTGTTTCTTCTGGGAATACAGAGAAAACGTCCATACCATGAGTAACAACAGAAAATCCTGCTTTCGCAATCTGTAAATTGGTTAATATCATCATAAGTACGCATAAAGCAGCGAGTGTAATTTGTGCCCAAATTGGAAGAAGTTTATCACCCCATTGAATGAAAGCTGGATGAAAGAAGCAACCATACCAAGTGATTAAATAGGGCAGAATAAAGATATAGAAGAATCTTTGATAAGCAAAATCTCCATATTTCTTACGAAATCTAGGTGCAAATATAAAATGAACAAGACCAATAATCGTTACAACTATACTAATTATGCCTTGAGATACTAACGGTCCCCACCAATCAATTCTGTTAATGAAATAGAAGAATGGTACTAATGCAGCTATTATCCCAAAGGAATATAGGATGGTCAAAATTGCAAAAAATGGTTTTCTCAGCAAAGGGACTTTTTCTACAAATAATTTCATATCTTTTGTATCCATTTTCTACAATTTGAAAAGAAGAAGATATTTCAAATAGTTTCCGCTCAAAAACATTATTGGAATACAGTAGTATCTTTTGGAGACAAATATCTTAATATTCAAGAAATACTAAAAAGCCAATATAGATGATTAAAGATGAGCTCTAGTAAAGAAAAAAAAGAACTCTTAAGACAAATCCTAGATTTACCTACTCAAATAGAAGCTGAACGACTTATCATTAGAAAATTCAAAAAGGGAGATGGTGAAGGATTACTGAATCTAATGAATCGCAATGATAATCGCGAGTTTCTAAAAGAGGCAGTGGATGAAGCTACTAAAGTTCATTCAATAGAAGATGCTGAGATTCGCATTCGTTCATTAGCTGCAGATTTTACTGCCCGAAATAGATTCGTAATGGGTATGTGGTTTAAAGAAACAAATACTTTTATCGGAAACATAT
>MEHH01000110.1 GCA_001940755.1 Candidatus Heimdallarchaeota archaeon AB_125 | reverse complement strand
GGTTTAAGTTTGGTAAATCAAGCATTACAGAAATATCATTAGAACTCTTTTAACCCATTAGTCTTCAAAAAATTACTCTCTTCTTTGTAAAAGACTTACTGAGAATAAAAGAGAGAGATTTAACAAAACTTAAAAAAAGAAATCATTAAGTTGGGTTGCAAGCAGAGAGTATGAAAGATGACTACAGCTAACACTGAGCAAATCGGTTTAATCGATAGAATCTCTGGACCAGTTGTTCAAGCTTCTAATATGAGGGGATCTAAGCTATATGATGTAGCAAGAGTAGGAGAGGAAAAGTTAGTAGGAGAAATTATTAGGCTTACTGGCGATTTAGCAACTATTCAGGTTTATGAGAACACTGAGGGGTTGACACCTGGAGAACCTGTCCATTTGACACACGCCCCGCTTTCAGTTGAACTTGGACCAGGTTTGATGAGACAAATTTTTGATGGAATTCAAAGACCACTACCAGTAATCCAAGAAATCTCGGGTGATTTCATTGCTAGAGGGATTGAAATTCCTGGTTTAGATCATAAAAAATTGTGGGACTTTGCTCCTAGTTTGAAAGTAGGAGATAAAGTGGTTGGTGGAGATATTTTAGGTGAAATTCCAGAAACCCCAACTGTTGATTTCAAGTTAATGGTTCCTCCCAATATTCAAGGAAAAATAGAATTTATTGCACAAAGGGGAGATTATACCGTAGATGATTTATCAGCCACTATAACTACTCCTTCAGGCGACAAAGTAGATTTAAAATTCTTTCATAGATGGCCAGTGAGACAACCTAGACCATATCATCAAAGGTTACCATCTAATGTTCCTCTAATCACAGGCCAACGAATTTTTGATACAATAGCACCTATTGCTAAAGGTGGAACAGGCGCAATTCCTGGAGGATTTGGGACAGGTAAAACTGTTAGCCAACATCAATTAGCAAAATGGTCTGATGCTAAAATTGTAGTTTATGTTGGGTGTGGAGAACGAGGAAACGAGATGACAGATGTCCTTAGGGAGTTCCCAAGACTGGTAGACCCATATACAGGAGGTCCTTTAATGGATCGTACAGTATTAATTGCTAATACATCAAATATGCCAGTTGCTGCTCGAGAAGCAAGTGTCTATACTGGTATCACACTAGCAGAATTCTTCCGTGACATGGGGTATGATGTAGCAATGATGGCAGATAGTACATCGCGTTGGGCAGAAGCTATGAGAGAAATTTCAGGTAGATTAGAAGAAATGCCTGGTGAAGAATCATTCCCAGCTTATCTTGCCTCAAGAATTGCAGAATACTATGAGAGGGCAGGTCGTGTTTTAACAATTGGCTCTAAACCAAGGGAAGCTAGTATTACAGTAGTTGGTGCCGTAAGTCCTCCTGGTGGAGATTTCAGTGAGCCTGTAACACAGAATACACTAAGAATTGTCAAAGTGTTTTGGGCTTTATCCAAAGATTTAGCAAGTCGTAGGCATTTTCCTGCAATTGATTATCTTTTAAGTTATACTCTTTATTGGTCTGCGTTAGAGGAGTATTATGCTGATAATGTTAGTGCTGAATTTCCTGGATTAAGAGCGGAAGCTCTGGCACTACTGCAAAAGGATAAAGAGTTACAAGATATTGTAGCTCTAGTTGGACCTGATGCATTACCTCCAAGTGAAAAAATCATTCTTGAAACAGCAAGAATGCTTAAAGAAGATTTCTTACAACAAAATGCATTTCATGAAACAGATAGTTTCTGTGGTTTAGACAAACAATATCTTATGCTGAAGACAATTCTACGATTTTATGAAAAAGCTCAAGATCTTTACAAACGTGGTGCAATGGTAGCAGACATATTTGAGAACGAGCTAGTAATTAGAATTGCAAGAATGAAATATATAGATAGAAGTGAAGTTGAAGAAAGTCTTAATCAATTGATGAAAGAAATAGATGGTTTGACAGTTGATGATTTTGGTGTGGAGGATTAAAAATGACAATACAAGAAAAGTATGAAACTAGAGAATTTAAAACAGTTACAGAAGTTTCAGGACCCTTGATGTTTGTAGATCTACAAGGAATGGGGGGAGTATCCTATGCTGAAATTGTTGAGATTACTACAACAACAGGAGAAAGAAGAAGAGGGCAAGTATTGGATGTTTCAAAAGATCTTGCAGTTATCCAGTGTTTTGAAGGTACTTCTGGTCTTGAAACAAAAGATACTACATGTAGATTTCTTGGCGAAACAATGAAAATTGGTGTTAGTCCTGAGATGCTTGGACGAGTCTTTAATGGTAGAGGGGAGCCAATTGATGGAGGAGGTGTGATTGTACCAGATAAAATTCTGGACATTACAGGATCTCCGATAAATCCTTCTGCAAGACAATATCCTAAGGAATTCATAGAAACAGGAATCAGTACAATTGATACTTTGTTGACACTTGTAAGAGGTCAAAAACTACCTTTGTTCAGTGGCAGTGGTCTTCCTCATAACATGTTAGCAGCTCAGATTGCTAGACAAGCAAAGGTTCTGGGAGCCGAAGAAGAGTTCGCAGTTATCTTTTCAGCAATGGGAATTACAGCTGACGAAGCCAGGTTCTTCAGAGACGATTTTGAACAAACAGGAGCTTTAGATAAAGTGGTTCTTTTCCTTAACTTAGCAGATGATCCAGCTATTGAACGTCTTTTAACACCTCGTTTAGCATTAACAGCAGCAGAACATCTGGCTTATGATCATGATTATCAAGTACTAGTTATTCTTACAGATATAACCGCATATGCAGAGTCTCTTCGGGAAGTAGCAGCAGCAAGAAGCGAGGTTCCAAGTAGAAGAGGTTATCCAGGTTACATGTATTCAGATTTTTCTACTATTTATGAAAGGGCAGGAAGAATACATGGAAAGAAGGGATCAATTACTCAAATACCAATCTTAACATTACCAAACTACGATATAACTCATCCTGTACCCGACTTAACTGGCTATATAACAGAAGGACAAGTGTATGTAGATGTTGGTTTAAATCGTAAAGGATTATATCCCCCACTTAATCCGTTACCTTCTCTTTCTAGACTCATGAAAGATACAATTGGCCAAGGTTCTACAAGAAGCGATCACAAATATGTCCAAGACCAGTTATATGCTTTATATGCTACAGGTAAGGATTTGCGAGATCTTGTAGCTGTAGTTGGAGATGAATCTCTCTCTGACATTGATAGAAAGACTCTAGAGTTTGCTGAACTCTTTGAACAAAAATTCATCAACCAAGATTATTATGAAGATAGATCAATCTTTGAATCACTGGATATTGGTTGGGAGCTATTAGGAATATTTGAAGATCCTTATAGGGTTTTGAAACGTATTCCTTCTGAATTTATTGATAAATTCCACTTAGATAAAAGAGATAAAAAAACTAATTTCAATACTGTAGACATTTAGGTCTATTCTCTTTTCTTTCTTTTTATTCAAGCACTATACAATCAGAATTACCTATTTTAAGCCATTCTTTCACTTTCAAAAAATTATTCATTTTATCAATCGATATTGAGAAATTTATATCATTTTCAAATCCTAACTTTGTCAGATATCTACCATTTGTGGAGTTTACAAGTAGGTGGTCTAGATTTGCTCTTTGATCTAATATCTTAAGTGATTTGTTCCAAAATTCATCTTGCTTAACTATCTTGAAACTTTCCATTTCTAAGATTTTTTTAGTAATAAGAACACTTGTTATCCAATCTTCCACAATGAATTCATCTGAATTATTAATATGTCCTGCTGGTATTATTATTATGTTCTTTTTTTCTTTTGATGCTAGTTTTCCTACAAATTCTGATATGGAAGATAGATTTACTAAAGCTCCAAGATAGACGTTCTTCATATTCCTAAGTTGAATTAGTGTTTTAGCTCCGTTACTTGATGTGAAAATTACACTTTTGTTTTGTATTCTTTCTCTAAGTATACTTGAAGGGGAATTTCCATAGTCAAATCCAGCAATCTTTATTCCCCTCTCTTCACCAATTAACAAACAATTAGAACACAACTCTTCCTGCACATGTTTAGCATCATGTTGATCATTAACAACATAGATTTTTTTTGCACCTAAGTTTGCTAAAACTGCTAAAGTTGTAGTTGCCCTAAAAGTGTCAACTACCAAAAAGAAATCTTCGTCATCAAAATTAAACTGATTTAAATAACTTGGTCTAATAACAGAAATATTCATTCAATCAACTCATGCATGAAACTTAGCATATTTATCTTTCATAATTTTTTTATTATTAATTAAGAATTGATAGATATACGAATATAGTCAAGGTCGGATGGTCTAGCTTGGTAAGATTTTTGCTTCGGGAGTAAAGGATTCTGGGTTCAAATCCCAGTCCGACCACCATTTATTAATCGATATCCACGCATTTTTTGTATTTTCCTCTTGTATATGTTAACATATCGGGGTATCCTTCATCTCGCCACTGTTCATCTAGATGGACTGCTACCACTTCTCCAATAAGCAAATCATGTGTTCCTAATTCTACAATTTGATGTAGTTTACACTCTAAACTCACAGGACATTCAACTATGTATGGAGTTTTGACATTAACACTTTTACCTTTGGTGAAATTGCACTCCTTCCACTTATCAAACTCCAGTCCAGATTTAGTTCCACAGAATTCTACTTGTTCAAGCATACTTGCTGTGGGAAGGTTAAGTACAAATTCTTTAGAATTTATAATCAAATCATAGGAGTATCTATTCTTTCGAACTGCAACAGAGACATAAGGTGGATTAGAACTGCAAGTTCCACCCCAAGCTAAAGTAATTATAGATTCTTTTCTTTTATGGGTTGATGATACTAGCATAACAGGATTAGGATAGAGAGCTGAGCTATTGGTTTCTTGTAACTTTTTCATAATTCTCAATTTGGTAAAGAATTAACAAGAAATAAACTTTTCTTGAGATTTTTATGCTTCGCCTAATTTTTCAGTCGATTTCATCAGTGCCCCTATATTTGAGGGAGTAAAGAACCCATCAAAATCTCCGAACCGCTGGACATATTCAATTATATGGTTACCTGCTTCAGTCGGTTGTGTGAATATTTGTTTAATTCCCTCTTCTTCACTTCCAATTATATTATCTGTTGTAAACTCAACTCCTCTACTTTTCTGAATTTTTACAACTTTCTCTATATCACGAACCAAATATGCAAAGTGATGAACTCTTCCACCATATTTTTTGACATATTTCTCAACAATAGAATCTTCAGCTAAACCCTCACTTACAACTATAACTGGCAGTGTGTCTTGAAGTCTAAGTGTGCTTGTAACAGCATTCATAGAAATAACCTTGAAAGATTTATGCTCTTGATAGGGTATTAAATTAGCTAGTTCAGCCATTGCTTTTTCTCTTTGTCCCATTTTGACGCGATAAGCAATATGATCTAATTTTATAATAAGATCACCTAGACCTGTTTGTTTGACTTCTTCTTGTGCTGTTTTTAAATCGAGAATCATAATGAAAACACCTGTTTTGTTAAGAATGTCGTAATATCAATTAAACTTTTTTAATTTTCAAAAACTATCAAGTTACAGTTTTATAATCTCAAAACTAGTTTATTCTTAGAATAACATGAAACTTGAGGAAATAGTTGGGGAATTAAAGTCTCAAAGCAATCCAGATGACATTGAAGGGATGGCAAGATTTGGAATAAATCCTGATAAAACATATGGAATAAGGATTCCAGTCTTACGTAAAATGGCAAAGAAAATTAAGAAAAATCATAATCTTGCACAGCAATTATGGAATTTAGGATTTAGAGAAACTATGATTCTTGGAGCTATGATTGATGATCCTTCTCTAGTAACAGAAACTCAAATGGAACAATGGGTTTCATCTCCATATTTCTCCTATTGGGAAGTTGTTGATCAAGCTTGTATGAATCTTTTCTATTTGACCGATCACGCATATACAAAAGCTGCAGAATGGACTATGAGAGATGAAGAATTTGTTAAACGGGCAGCTTTTTCACTAATGGCTGTTTTAGCTTGGAAAGATAAAGAAGCAAAGAATGAAGAGTTTGTTAAATTCTTACCATTTATTGAAAAAGAATCTCTTGATGAAAGAAATGACGTAAAAAAAGCAGTTAATTGGGCACTACGGCAAATTGGTAAGAGAAATTTAGCTTTAAATAAAAAAGCAATCAAGTTGGCAAAGAAGATTCTTGATTTTGATTCCAAAAGCGCAAAATGGATAGCAAGAGATGCAATAAGGGAGTTAGAAAGCGATAAAATTCAATCAAGAGTTAACTAGAATACAATGGGTGAACTACTATTCTCCTTTCATTATTTTCTTAGTTTTATCTCTAATTTCTTTCATTTCTGAGATTTTTTCTGTCAGCACTTGTTTCAGTTGTTCATTATCAAATGCTTCCAAGCGTCCACTACAATGTTCACACTCGAAATTATTGTCCATTGCTTCTTGAAAAGTAACTCTTGGGCATTCAGGATTGTTACATGTAAAGAACATATTGCCTTCCTCATAACCCAATCTCTCTTGAAGTTTCTCCATAACTTCCTGCTGTTTCTTTTCAACAAACATGTCAATCCTTTCAGGATGCAAAGTCCAGAAATATACAAACCAACCAGTAGATTTGTCTCTAATCCTTCTGAAAGTTGCAAGTTGAAGATCATATAATTTGTAGAGAGATTTTCTTACTTGATTTAAACGCATATCAAGTTTTTCAGAAATTTCTTCGTCTGTAGTTTCTTGATCTGCATTGAGTAGAACCAAAGTAACTTTTCTTACTTCCTCTCCCGCTATATCATCAACTACTTCTATGAGAGTTTGTCTTTGTCGTTCTGATATGTTTATCTTCGATGCCATCTTCACAGATTCAACATCTGTATTCTCATCAAAATCGTCAACTGCTTCCCTAGACATAGATAATCTCACACAAATAAGTTATGATATCAACCGATAAAATATTGTGTGATTCAAGCTTCTTTAATTTTCTCTTATGAGGGTAATTTTTCAACATTTAAAATTCTAATATTCTAAGTCCATACTTAAAGCAAGTCAGATACATGTAAAAAAACAAATATAGAAGAAGAACAAAACAATTCTAATGAGTGTAGTAAAGCAAAAAACAGACCAAGCTGTTCAGATTTTGAATGAATTAGACATTGATCTGTGGTTAACATATGTAAGAAAAACATCAGAAGTACATGATCCTGCTCTATATTTTCTTCTAGAAGATCGTTGGCTTACTTGGCAATCTGCAATTATTATCAGTAAACAAGGTCATAAAGTTGTGATTTGTGGAAGATATGATGCTGCTAATATTGAAGCATCAGGTATCTATGATAGAGTACTAACCTATGATCAAAGTATCAAAGAAGATTTACTCGCTGTTTTAGATGAAATCAAGCCAAAGAATATTGCAATAAACTATTCTTTCGATAACATTGCAGCTGATGGATTGACACATGGTATGTGGTTGAGACTAAACAAAATGCTAGAAAATACTGATTACAGTGACAAGCTAATTTCTTCAGAGAATCTTCTTGCAGCATTAAGAGGAAGAAAGACAGAACTTGAGTTAGAAAGAATAAGAAAAGCTGTTGATTTTAGTGAACTAGGGCACAAAAAGGTGAGTGCAACAGCAAAGATAGGGATGTCAGAAGAAGAAATAGAAGTAATGCTTTTAGAATTCACTAAAGAACATAATCTAACTGTTTCTTATCCACCTTTAGTTCATGTTGGACCATCAACACAAATAGGTCATGGAAAAGCATCTCCTGATATTAAAATGAAGAAAGGGGATCTAATTACTGTAGATTACGGTGTTTTCTATGAGGGATATGCATCAGATCTTCAGCGGTTGAACTATATCTTACAAGATGGAGAGGACATACCACCAACTGAGGTTAGAAGAGCTTTTGAAACCTGCTTCAAAGCAATAAGCATCGGAGCAGAAATGTTAAAACCAGGTGTTCTAGGTTGGGAAGTGGATTATGCTGCACGGAAGGTAATAACTGATGCAGGATACAAGGAGTTTATGCATGCTCTTGGACACCAAATCGGCCGCAATGTCCATGACGGCGGTTGTTTACTTGGTCCTAAATGGGAGAAGTACGGTCAATCTGTAATGTACAAAGTTGAAGAAGGACAGGCATTTACTTTGGAGCTGCATGTGTATGTTGAAAACCATGGTTTCTGCAGTATAGAAGAGGATGTTGTTGTTACAAAGGATGGTTGTGAGTTTCTCTCTGATAGGCAAATGGAATTAACTCTATTACAACTATAAATC
>MEHH01000109.1 GCA_001940755.1 Candidatus Heimdallarchaeota archaeon AB_125 | reverse complement strand
CTTGAAACACTTCCAGCAGAGATAATTATTGTATCTTCAACTTTGTAAACGTTAGGATGATGTTTGTGACCTGTAAGAACTGCATCAACATTATGATCTAACAGAACTGAGAGCATATCACCAGCATCAATAGCATTTGATCTTTCTCTTCCTGTTTTGGGAATTGGTAAGATATGATGATGAAAACCTACTAGTTTTAATTTTGCATCTCCATATTTCATTAGTATTTTTTTGGTATAATCTAAGGCTTCTCTCCCAAACCTTCCCCCATCTTGATCAGGAATACAAGAATCCAAACCAATGAATAGAATATCATCTGAGAATTCATGAAATTCTCTTAGTCCAACCTTTTCCTCCCAAACTTCAAAACCTCCAGATCGAGAATCATGGTTACCTATAATCCAATAAATTTTTGGTGAGATAATATCTCTCCGTAATTTATTTGCAAGTTCATATTCATCAATCAATCCATCTTGAGTTAAATCACCTGAAAAAACTGCAAAGTCATGTGGAGTTTTATTTATTACAGAAACAGCTTCGTTGTAACTATTCTTAATGAATTGTAGTCGTGGAGTGAAGTGTATATCGCTGAAATGAACTATTTTTACAGATTTATCCATCAAGAACAGTATTAATTGAGGGGTAATTATCTTTATCGCTTGTCTTAATTATGTTGCATTATACAAAATCTTTAACTTCTGAATATTCTAGATAGTACCAGATGACACTTAGAACCTACGAAATTGATGACCCAGTTTCAAGTGTGATGACAAAAGGAATTTTGTATGTAAAATCCTCAAAAAATCTATCTGAAGCTGTATCAATAATGGCAGATTTTGATGTCGGATCTTTGTTGGTTGCAGATAATGGAAACGCGGTAGGAATTCTAACAAGCAAAGATATCATAAAAATCATTTCTGAAGATAAGGAATTGAAAAAAATTAAAGTTCGAGAGATTATGCAAGCTCCAATAATAAGAATTAGTGCTCATGAAACGATTTCTTCAGCTCTCTTGAAAATGAAAGAACACAAAATTAACCATCTCATCGTTGTAGATGGTGATAAAATTATTGGAATGTTAAATCCTCTTAATTTGCTCATCTAACCTTTCAAAGGGTGAAAAAGAAGAGGTAAGTTTTTCAGTAAGATTTACTTATCTTTACTAAACAGTTTAGAAAGTGAGTCATTTGAACGAAAAGGCAGAATCTTACTCTCCTGATTCAGTTAGAAAAAAGCAAAAACTAAAAAATATTCTAACTACAATTGGAGAGAGTCTTGACTCATATTTCAAAACACAAATTTTTGAAACCACTGGTGAAAAACCTTCTCTTATTTCTATAAAGGAAGTCAATTCGATTGAGAAAGGAACCTCAAAATCCAAAGTACATTTCGTTACATATTACTTGAACACTGATATTGGAGAACAATCGATTAATCTAGTAGTAAAGTTCTCAGCTGATGAAGTGAGATATAATAAGGAAATAAGCAATTATGATGTAATCTCAAAGACAACAGAAAAATTCCCTGGAATTTATATTCCTGAGATTATCTATAAGAGTCATCAAAATAGATGTATAATCTACGAAGGAATAACTGGGAAGAGTTTCAGAGAAACCAAACTTGATAAGAATTTTAAACATCAATTAGCAGGGCAAACCTTATCAGCTATCCATGGAACAGAAACCAACAAATTTGTGATTGAGCCATATAAGAAATTAATACTATATCTACTATCTACTTTGAGTGATACGATTTTAGAATCAGAGATTTTAGAATTAATGCTTCCATCTTTTCTTTCACTGGAAAAATCACTTGGTTCAACTCTGATATATGGGGATTTTCATCAGGGAAATCTACTGTTTTCTTCAGATGTAACTTCAGTAGGAAGCGAGATTATAGAAGAGTTCCCTCCAAAGATAAAAGTATACATCATTGATCCAGAGTTTATAATGCCAGGAAGAGATAGAGCTGAGGATATAGGAATTTTTTTTGCTAAACCATTAATCAAGGAATTTCAAAAATATAGTACATTTGATGAAACAAAGAAAGATATTAATGCATTCCTTAAGGGATATAATTTCGCTTTATCAAAAATGGGAGCTGATTTTGTTCTTCAAGATCTTTACTCAGAAGGATTAACAATCAATTTTCATATAGCATCTTACATTCTTTATGACATAAGTGAAAAAATCGAGAATAAGAAAAGTAAACTTGAAGATGAAGATATGCAAATTAAAATTAAACTTCTTAAACAAATTTTGAATGATAAACTGGTAGAATAGAAATGAAGTTTAATTTTATCATTTAATGAACGTCTTTGAAAGAGCCCATTTAGTTCTGATAAAATTAAGAAGCTCAAAATACAATTTACTTTCTGATGTTGAAATTAGCTCCAAACCACTTGTAGAGGGATTATATGAAACAACTACAAAGTATGTTTCTCCTTGGTAATTAACTTCAACTAATGAAGTTATACCATCTATGACTGAAAGATCACCAAATACTAAACTGACATTATGGAGAGTATTAATGATTTCCAGCATATCTCTCCCTGAAATCTGTTCAAGAATAATTAAATCAGACTTAAATTTACCTATGCCTGTAGAGTCTTGAAACATATCATCGAGTTCAACTTTTTTATCTTCAGGTATGAATTCAAATTCTATTTGGATTGTTTGTACATTCCCAAGATAGTTGATTCTTTGAAGCTGATTTGCTAAGTGATATATCTCTGGAGAACTTTCAACTTTGTGACTCACTATAACCTCACTAAAAATACATATGGCTGTATGACTATTATAAGCTTTATTATGATTTATCCGAAATCAGAGCTAATAATAATCTATGTCAGCATAAATTTTGTGAGTTTATATAGCAATTTAGCACTTATTTTTTCAGCATAAAATAATTAGTAGTGTATTAGTGCGATATTACGTTAGAATAAAAGTAAAATATAATACAGTGTATCGCGGATAAATCCTCTAGAAACTCTCTAGCAATCGCGGATAAAATACTGAGATTGCTTTTATAAGAGTAGCTTATCCGTATTACATACATAGCAAGGGGATAACAAATATGGCAGATGAAGAAATACCAGTTTCGGGCAAAAAACTTCTTTCTATTTTGGAAAAAAAGGGTCCACTAACTCAAAAACAATTAATTAAAGCTTCGGCAATCCCTGCAAGAACTGCAAGATATGCCCTAAGAAGATTGATTGAGTTAGGGTTAATAATTAAAAGAAGTAATTTAAACGATATGAGGTCAGTATTCTACTTTATAGTGGACAACTAAGCCCTTTTTTCCTTTTTCATCTTTTATTTTTCATTTTTTCATTATCAAAATTGAATGTCTCACAATTATGGATTTGGCATTTCCTTATCAACAAAGTTTTTTTATTTCAAAGAAGCAGTAATGATATGGATAAAGAGAACTGTGATTTAGCTATTATCGGTGCAGGTTCAACTGGTTTGTCCGCTGCTATTGCTGCATATAGTAAAAATCCTGACATAACAATCAAGCTTTTTGGAATTCCATATGATTCAAATACAGCCAAGAAGGGAGAATTAGAGACATTACCTGGTATAAGCAAAATTGTTGGTGTAGATTTCATCCAACAAATAATTGATCAAGTACAGAATTTTAACGCAGAATTTGTTCAAAAGAAGACTACTTCTGATGATGCAGATGGAATCTCTAAAGAGGGAAGTATGCTTGAAGCTGAACACGAGTTTTCAGCATTGGATATTACAAATGAAATGGTTAAATCGGTATCCAAGACTAATAAAGGTTTTATTATTGCTACTGAAGAGAAATCAATTGAAGCTAAATCGATAATAATCTCAACAGGTCTTCCTGAGCTTCATCATACAATTAAGGGGGAAGATGAGTTAGTTCACAAAGGTGTTTCTCACTGCGCAGTATGTGATGGTGCTCTCTTTCGTGGAAAGAAAGTCGTTATTATAGGTAAGGGGAATTTCGTTGCGAGGGGTGCTCTCTTTCTACGAAAATATTGTAGAAAAGTTACACTTCTATGCCCAGAAAGCAACATAGGATGTGACAAAAGATTCCTTAAGAAATTGAACAAATCATTGAATATCACACTTAAGAACAACGTTGATCTTGAATCTGTCGAAATAATTGGTAATCAAATGGTAGAAGGATTAAGATATCAAGAAGAAGATGAAATAAAAGAACTTTCAGTAAATGGTGTCTTTATAGAATTAAAAGATAAACCTAACTTATCCATCTTTAGTGATCTTAATATTAGAACAACAGAAGAAGGATTCATTGAAACTCAACTGAACAACTCAACCAATGTAAAAGGTTTGTTTGCCGCAGGAACCATCACTGGTGAGCTAGATTATACATCTGTTCTAATTGGAGATGGGTATAAAACAGGGATTGAAGCTATAGAATATCTAGAAAAACAAATCTAAGACTCGTATTCTTGGAATTCTTTTTATATTCTGTCTCATTATCATAATTGTGAAATTAGCCTTTGTATTCGCTCATCCAGATGATGAAGCTTTAAGTTCTGGTGGATCTATAGCTAAATATGTTGCTTTAGGAAATGAAATAAGTACATTATGCTTTTCTTCAGATTCAGTTAGAAAGAAAGAATATCTTAACGCAGCAAAAGTTTTAGGAGTTCAAAAACCAGTAATTTTTGATTATCCAGATGTAAAAAGCAAAGAATTAGAGATTACAAAAGATTTCATTTCCTATTTACTTGATTTCAGACCTGATGTTGTAGTAACTCATTTAGAGAACGATTACCACATTGATCACAGATCCACATACAATATAGTATTGGAAGGTATTGAATGGGCAGCTCATGAAACACAGTATGAAAATCCTCATCTTGTTTCCAAAGTATATGTTGCTGAAACTACCATTTTAATCCCCAATCCACATATTTTAGTGGACATCAGTGAACATTACAAGAAAAAAGAACAGGCAATAAAATGCTATAAATCACAATTGTTTAAGGGTGGAGAGGATTTCTATATAAAATTTCACAAGAATAGAACACAAATGAGAGGAGCGCAAGCTTCAACAGAATATGCAGAAGCATTTAATATAATTCCTATAAAACAAAATAGTCCATTCTACAAGAAAAAGCATTCGGAGCTTAAAAATGGTTAAAACACAAATATTTCCTGAAATTCATCATTATACAAAATTTCTAGCCAAGGATGAAAGAGAAGTATTTGAAGTAAATGCTCAGAGATTCTCGAATAATACTTTGAATGAACAGTTAGGTATGATTAGAAATATACTAGATGAATCTGACAGTCCATCAGATATCTTGCTTTTTCTATTGGGAAAGCTACTCTACAATCTATCTCAATTTGATATTCTGAATCAAGAGCTCATCAAGCATAAGAATAATATCAACCTACTTCTTTGGCAAGGAATTGCTAACATACGAAAAGGAGACTATAAATCTGCTGAAATAATATTGATTGATTTGAAATCTTCAGATAATTCTTTTATCCACTTCTTCAGTTTGTTTGGTATCGCTAGATTGAAAGATCGGCAAGGTAAGAAAAAGGAATCTCTAGCAATTTACAACATCATTTTTGAGAATCTAGAAACACACCTTTTAGGTGAAAAGAAGGAAATCTTCCAAGAAATCTGGCTAAATTATGCTTATGGTAAACTTTGGTTAGAGAGAACAGAACAGAATGTTAAGCTTTCAAAGAAAAAGTGTAAAGAGCTTTTACATCAAGCAAAAAAATATGGCGATCGAATCTATATAGCTCGATTTCAGATGCTACTAGGAATACTTGAAAAATATGGAGCAAATTGGGTAGAAGCGGTCAAATATTTTGATCAAGCTAAAAGCAGTTATAACGAATTAAATGAGGAAAGAGGTGAGATTTCAGCTATATCAAACATAGCAGACGTAGAAAGGATGGAAGGAAAATTAGATAGTGCCCTTAAGAGGTTATTAGAAGTAATAATTTCCTATGAACGGTGGGGTGATAAAAGGTCAGTAGCACTAGTACACTCCAATATTGGAGAGATTTACGCTCAAAAAAGAGAATTTAGCTCCTCAATTCAGGAATTCTCCATATCAAAGAAAATACTTGATGAGATTGGAGCAAAAGATGAACTTGTTGATTATTCATTAGCAGAATTATATATTGAACAAGGAAAAATAGATGATTTCAACAAAGTGCTAACATCTCTTCTTGAAGATCGTAATGAAGAAGATATTACGTCAAATCCACACATATCATATTTCTTAGGGAAAAAGGAAATTCAGAAACTAAATATTGCAAAAGCCTTGAACTACTTGAATCAAGCGTTAATCATTGCTGGTGAGAAGAGAATGGATCATCTCAGTGCTAAGATAATTCTTGATTTATTACAAGTTCATCTATTTAATTACATATCAAATCCTAATCTAGTTCAACTTGATAAATGTACAAAATTGCTTGATGATTTTAACACGTTTTCCAATGAAACACACCAAAGACAAGAAGTAAAGATTATTCTTGAAGATATTAATCAGAAATTTAGAGTTATTTTAAAATCAAAAGATAGATCAGAACAGAGAAAACTCATTCTTGAGACTCAAAAAACAATCAAAGAGTTAGTGGATTTAATCAGATATAAAGTTACTTTAGGAGAAGATCCAATAGAAATTTCCCCCAATCAACTAATTATACTCCATAGATCTGGAATTCCTTTGAAGAAATATATTAAGTCAGAAAAAATAGTTGATGATGTTTTATTATTTGGTGGGATGGTTAGAGCAGCTAAAGATATTATAAGTGAAGTTTTTGAAGGTGAAATCGGAAAAGTCATGAAAATAGATTATGGGGAAAATATTGTAATATTAGCTGAATTTGGTGAGAAAGACACAGGTATGGTCATTATAACAAGAAAAGATACTTTTCATCAAAGAAGATCTCTACATGAATCAGTCAGAAACCTAAACCTTGTTAACTTTCCAAGTAAATTTCATGGTGAGATAAATAAAAACATTGAACAACAAATGGATGAAATTATTTTCAATTGGTTTGGAGACGGTTATGTAGGAGAGATATAAAGGAAAATGGCGGGCCAGGCAAGATTCGAACTTGCGATATCCTACTCCGCAAGCAGGTGCCTTATCCATGCTAGACTACTGGCCCAAATTGATTATACATATCTACGCTTGTGATTTCTAATCCCCCTCCTCTTTATATTTTTCGATTAAATATCGGTTCATGTTAGGTAGTTTATGTTTTTGTATCGCTCAATTATTCTCTTGTTAGTTTCAGCTTGCTCTTTCTTTTGATAAAAATCCCAAACATCAATTTCTTTTATCTTTCCTGATTCAAAAACAGTCATTTTTGTTGGTCGCAGATTTTTGTCAGAATCAATTATTATTTTAGCTTCATTTTCAAGTTCCTCTAACCTTAGGTTGATCTTAAGATAATGCTCAAAGAGATGATAATCATTCCAAAGCAGTTTAATTAGCTCTTCAACCGTAATCTGACCTTCTTCAGTGGTAATATGTTGTAAATGTTTTTCAATTGTTTTCTTTGCAATATCCTTAGATTCTCTAGAATATCCCCAAAAGCTTGACATATTACTTTCATTTATCTCAGTCTATCAAACCTATTTAAACCCCACAAAAAACATATTAGGGAAAACTAACATTATTAAATATGTTACTGAAAATAATAAATTTCATGTGAAGTTTTATTAGTAACATATTTATTTCAAGTTTATCAGTTCCTAATAAATCCAATCTAGGTGAAGAAAATTACAGGAATTACAAATAATAAGAAAATTAAAGAATTTTTTAAAATGTTTAAATACCTCAGTAAACTTGGTTTAAATTCATATATGCTACCTATCCAAAATGCTGCATCTAGTAGTGTTTTAGTGGATGGTCAAGAACTTCTTATGTTAGGATCATACAGTTACTTAGGATTAATTACACATCCTGAAATTATAAAGGTTGCACATGAAGCTCTAGAGAAATATGGTGTGGGAGCTGGTGGTGTTAGATTATTAACAGGAACTACTGATCTTCATCATACACTCGAGAGAAAGATAGCTAAATTCAAAAGAACTGAGGATGCTATGGTTCTAAGCAGTGGTTATGTAACTAATATGACAATAATTTCCACTTTATTTGGAAAAGATGATTTAATTGTTATTGACAAATATGATCATCAAAGTATTTACGATGGATGTATTCTTTCTAAAGCAGATTGGAAAAGATTCAATCACAATGATATGAGTGATTTAGCACGAGTTCTTGAGGAAAATAGTGAGAGTTACAAACGTGTGATTGTTGTTGTTGATGGAGTTTATAGT
>MEHH01000108.1 GCA_001940755.1 Candidatus Heimdallarchaeota archaeon AB_125 | reverse complement strand
TTCTAATACCCCGCAAAATCATTTAAAGAGAAAAAATTAGGAAAAATCAATCTTGAAGTACTATTTTTGATATAGTGGAGATATACTAGTAAATTTCATTACTCCTAACCGTTTTTTTCACTCGTAGGTTCATCTAGAAATAGAAAACCAAGAGAAGCCAAGAATCTAGCACCTGCAATTATCCATAAAAACAAAATTATGGTGTTTAGTTCTCCGAGATAATTTTCAACCACATCAGCAAGAATTCCAGAAATAAGAGAACCTAGAAAAGTAGTAATCCCAAGGAACATGTAGAATAGTCCAGTATAGGTCCCTTTTTCTTTCTCAGGTGCACAATCAAGTACATAACTACTCTCTGCTACCATATAGAAAGAATTACCAAAACCACTAACAGCTGCTCCAATAGCCATATGCCACCATGTTTGTACATACATTGCAGTTATAGCTAGATTGACAGGAATGAAGAACATCAATGTCCTTCCAACAAACAAAGTCCATTTTCTCTTTATTTTATCAATGAATGGACGAGTAATAATTAAAGTAACCATCATAGTGACACTAAAAGTTGCCCAAATCCACGTATTCTCTCTCGGAGAAGCGAATTTACCTCTGACAAAAGGAAAAATAGGCCATCCTAGTGACATAACAAAACCCATAACTGAACCTACAATAACAAATTTTCGAAATCTTCTATTTTCTCTAAGGGGTGTGAGTGATAAAACCGATCTCTCTTCTAGTTTCTCTGTTGGAGGATTTGTAAGAAAAGCTGCTACAATTCCAGCTACAGCAAACAAACAAGCAGCTGAGTATAATATAATGGAATATTGATCATGTTGAATTCTACTAACATATTCTGTTTCAACTCCATATCCAAGCTTATAATGACTAATAGAATAAAAACCAAGTTTGAGTAGATTATCTGATGAATATTCCAGAAAATGAATCCCCACAAAATTACTTACTTCCCCAAGAGATAATAAGCCTATTAATGACCCTAATGATCCTACAAGAGTTAACAAACTAAACAGACTTGCTCTATTTTTCTTATCACTTAGGTCTCCAATCATAGCTGTAAAAGAAGGAGAGTATATTGCAAAGCAAAGAGAGAAAAAGAACACACCCAAAACAAGTATCCACTGATTTCGAATAAAGGGTATCAATGCTAAAGTTACTCCACCCCCGAATAGACCTAAAAGAATCAGAGTTTTTCTTCCTAAGAAATCCGAAACTCTTCCAAAGGATGATTGGAATGCTAATGACATTAGATTTCTAATTGAGGTTATGAATGCTATAGCAGTTGCAGATGATCCTATTATTACAGCGTATATTTCAACAAACATCCTTCCTATCATTCTAGCAGCTGTTCCAAAAAAAGAAATTAAGAGAATAAGCAACCTCATTCTTGGAGAAATTTTAGGTTGGGATAGGATGGATTCATCATATAAAACTCCTGGTTCATCTCTCAAGTCCTCCATAAAATTCAACCTAATAACTAATGATAGATGGGAGTTTAATAGCTTAAAAATAACTCTTTTGGAAGGGATTAAGACATGTAAATTATGGTCGAAGTTGTTCAATCATTCTAGTCAATGTATCTTCTTGCAGGTCACAACTAACTAGATATTTCATTATTCCACCTTCTTCTTCTACTTTATCAAAAATATATTCCATGTCTTCACTTAGAGTAAACTCATCTGTAGCCAAATAATCTTGAATTATGTTAGGCTCTGGAGCATTGAGTAATAATAGAATCAAACATGATGTAATGCCTGTTCTATCTCTCCCTGCATGACAGTGAATTATTGTTGAGTAGTTTTCTGTTTGAGAAAGAATATTGAAAATTCTTCTAACCTGTGCTTTATTGTAGTAAAGTGTATACCAACAAAATTGTTTATAGAAAGATAATTCTGTTTTCCCTTCTCTTAGAAGCACATCTGGAGGCATGGAAATATCGATATGAACCCAATAATAGTTGAAACTATTTACAAAATCATCATTATAAGAGGAATATCCAATTTCTACAGCTGATCTTAAATCAATTATGCTTTGAATTCCTAAATCCTTGAAATCTTGAAGTATTTCAGGGGATTGATGTTCAATCGGTGAGGATGATCTATAGATAACGTGAGGTTTGATATAGCTCTGATTAAAAACAGCTAAATCTCTAAAGTTCTTAATCTTACCTTGCAACTTAACCAAAAGCTCATCTTTTTCCAAAGGAATTACCTCAGTAATCAGTTAATTCTTAATATTTTTTCAAGAACATATATTATAAATTATATGATAGAAACCGTGAAAAAAAAGTGTAGAGGGATTAATCCTCTCTTCTTGAAAAAACAGCAGGTATCACAGAAATAGATAGAATAGGCAATGAATTTACAATCCATTCAGGCAAATCAGGTGGATTAGTGTCAAGCATTTCATGCCATCCTTCATCTGTCAATCTATCATTCATAGGATGTTTGAATTCATAATAGGAAAATGTTGCACCCTTAGTCAATCTGAGTTTTCCTTGATGATCTTGAACAACAACATAGATAGAATATGGGTCACCAGCTCCAACTTCTAATACTTGTCCTGTATTTGGATCGGTGTGAACATCAGCAATTATTGCCATTCTCCCATCTGCTTCACTTGCCCAAGGATCATCTGGTGAGGGATAAGAAGCTACTTCTTCAATATATCTTGCAACCATATTTACGAACCAGATATCATCTTCTGTTAGAGGATCATTTTCTAGTTCTTTAATACTCAAAGTAACTAGTCCTTCCATTAGTGTAACCAATGTATCTAGTTTACCTTGTAATCCATGTCCACTAGGACCCTCACTAATCAAACCTCTTGATTCAAGTCCAGTTTTCATTAAACCAGCTAAACTTGCTAATCGTGCATAAACTTCAGGATAAGGTTCTACATATCCTTTGAGAATCTCTGGCATTGATGTTTCATAAGTATATGATTGTTTAGCATAGAGTATTGTATCATGTCTAAGTTCTGCCCAGGAACCTAAAGTGGTCATCATAGCTTTATCTGTCCAAGCATCACTTAACATAAATCTAGGATATCCTTCAGATGCTGGTTTAAGTAGAGGAAATAAGGTGTATAGCCACGACCAGTAAAGGTTTTGTGTCCAATCATACTCTGTAAGATTTCCAAACTCTTCTCTTAGTTTATCAATTTGATCATCATAATCAGGATAAATTAGACCTTCGTCTTTCATGTAGAAAGCAGCTCTAGGACTACCAAAAACTGAAAGAACATCTAAAGCGGTTGGCATTAATCTCCCCCCAACCTTGTTGTGAACGAGTTGTTGAAAGATGTAGGAATCTGGAATGAATCTTTGTCCCATAAGTCTGAATCCCTGAGTAACATTTTCATGTCCAAAGGCATCAAAAATGAACATAGAGTTAATCAGTGGTTTTCTGTATGTCTTTGCTTCTTCTATAAATTCTTCAATTGTACTTTCGGATGCTAGCGCATCACCTTCTGGAGCACCTTGATTTTGCCAGATTTGGTAATATTCAGCAGCTGTTAAGTCATCACTAGCTCCAACATAGAAAACTGTAGGTTCATAAATTCTGTCCCAGAAATCCCAAACTGTTTCGGAATAAGCTGTAGCATTGAAACTTGATATCAACAATAAAGCCATTCGTGTAAGTCGTATTCCTATCTCAGGTTCACCCATAGGTCCCTGAAGAAGGAAACCTATTCTACCAGCATACATCATGGCTTTGAAGTAATTACCGAGAATTTCATTGCGTGTATAATGTCCTCTTACAGTGTATTGAGTATAGTCTTCATCATACCCAAAGATAGCAGAAGGCGCTCTTTCACCCACATCTATCAAAGCTAATTCTTCCAGTGTTAATGATTCAACTTCAACAGGTATCGGATTTGTAGTACTATTTAACAAGTAAAGCATTACGGATAAATATGCAATGTTGTTCTTCAATGCATCATGCACAACTGGATCAGAAACAGTACCATTGAGCAACATTTGGTCATCTCTAAGAGCTTGGAGCATTATTTCAAAATCGAAGAAGAATTGTTCTCCTTCAAGAATTCTTAAACTTAGATCATAGAGTACATGATAAGCATGTAAACACAAATCAGTTGTGATGAATTTAGGTAATTCTAATTCTTCATTATAAATCTCATAAATATCTTCATACCCTTCATCAACAATTACAAAACCATATTGTTCTAAGAAAGCTTTCATTTGTGGAGTAACAGATAAACCTTGAAAATCTACATTCTGAAGATTATCTCCAATCTTTGTAGGTTTGATTTTTGGTGTATAATCATTCTGAAGGGGAGTGTATGAACCAAACGATGTACTCACAGTTTCACTAATATCATATGTAGATGCTGTTCCTTTTATCAAGGAATCTGGATTAAAGTCAATCCCTTCCCTTGGATTTATAATATAGGGGAGAGAAATCAAAAGACCAGTTATTGCAAGAACACCACATAAACTCGCACTTGCAATAATTATTGTTTTTTTACTCAATGCTATCATTGATCTAACCTCTTTATCTTGGTACACTTTTGGAAAGGTATTAACTTTCTTGTGTCTTTTCTGACACAAAGTAAAGAAAGGTATTCAGAGATTAAAATTCTTCTATTTTAGAGATAGCACACCTAAATATTCAATTCCAGATTTATCATCATCTAAAATCCTGTTAATAAAATCTGTTATTTCCTCAAAGATTATATCAAAAAATCTTGTGTTTAAAATCATGTGACCACCACCTTTCACAAGATACCCCATTCTTATCTTTGAAGATGCATTCTTAACAAGATAGGTGGTAGCTTTCTTGCTAGTCGCTAAATCTTTAACTCCATTAATAATCAGGAAAGGTGTGACCAGATTTTTAATGCTTCTTTTCATTTGTTTTGACTGACGAACTGCATGTACTAAGATACTCATAGGCATTTTATTCATGTTTTCCAGTTTCCATTGTAGGTAATCTTCATCCACTAATGATCTATCATAATCACTTGCCAAAGAGATGGGAATTGATCTAATTTTGATGAATCTGTAAATGATTGAGAATAGTCGTAGCATCCATGAAAATATCCCACCTGTACTAATGCCTATGTAAGCGTCAGCTGTTGGTTTTGAGGTTTCGGAAAAATAAGTGATTCCTGCACCTAAAGAGAAACCGATTACAATTAGCTTCTCATATTCTTGCTTCTTCTTAGAAATTAGTTCCTTTCCCCATTCATATAATTCTGTTGGGTCTTCAAGTTGAAGAAGACGTTCATAAGTAGTTCCATGATAAGGGATTATTGGTGCGAATACATCATATCCTTTTTTGGAAAGTGATTCAGCTAAGTGCTGCATTTCAAAAGGTGTACTAGCTAAACCATGGAAAATTAAAATACAAACAGCTGAATTGTTTTTATATTCAAGATTAGTAGCAAATGGATAATCCAATAAAATCACTTCTTAATAGCAAGAAGATCTTACAACTTATAGTGTTATGGTTATGTTTTTCCGCTATTACAGTATAAGAATTGTTGGGGTTTATATATCAAAAGCGAGATAATTTAGAGAAGAAAATGGCACAAGAAGTGTGGAGAACAGAAGTGATGGAAGTGAAACCTTATCCTGCACTCAGCATCTTGTGCCATCAGACCAAGAACCTTTACAATAGGGCAATGTTTGTGTTAAAACAACATTATAAAAAATCGAAAAAGTGGTTAACTTATCAACAATTGGACAGACAACTAAAAATGGAAGAATGTTATAGGTTTTTACCAGCTCATACAGCTCAACACACACTCAAACTCCTAGCGCGGAATTGGAAAAGTTTTGCTAAAGCTTCAAGAGAGTTTCAGGCTAATCCTGCAGCTTTTTTAGGCAAACCTCGTCCCCCAAGATATAAACCTAAAAACGGGCAACAAGTGGCAATCTTTACCAACCAACAAGCTAGGATAGATGAGAATCAAACCCTTCTCTTCCAGAAGATTTCCTTTACAATCAAGACTCGACTAAAAAAGACTGTCAAACTCAAAGAAGTACGGGTGATTCCAAGAGGGATAGGGTATACGGTTGAGTTAGTTTATAGCAAACTTGTTCCAGAAGTAGAGGTGCTAGGGACAAATATAGGAGCGATAGACCTTGGCGTCCACAACCTCATCACTTATGTAGACAACATCCAGAGCAGACCGATTGTTGTCAAGGATGAGGGAAAAGGAATAAAATCTATCATCAGGTTCTATCTGAAAGAAGTCAAGAAATTACAACGAAAGTATGCACAACAACAAAAACCAAATTTGAAACAGCAGAAAATGTTAGAATATGGAAAAAGGTTTCATCAGCTACGTGAAACTAAACGCAGAAAAGTGAAGAACTGGGTTCATCAGATGAGCAGCAAGTTTGTCAAACTTTGGGTACAAACAGGGATACAGAGAGTGTATATAGGTTATAATCCCCACTGGAAACAGCAGGTACAACTAAGGAAGAAGACTACCCAAATGTTCGTGACCCTGCCCTTTGATAGATTCATTCATGCACTTAAGTATAAAGCTGAGGAACAGGGGATAGTAGTTGAGAGGATAGAGGAAGATTACACTTCCAAATGCAGTTTTCTTGACAATGAGTATCCTCAGCAACAACCTAACTACCTTGGAAGAAGAATCAAGCGAGGGTTATTCAAGTCTGCTAAAGGTTTTTTGATCAATGCTGACGTTAATGGTGCGTATAATATTTTACTTAAAGGCGATCCGCAAGCACTTCCAATTCGAAGTGTGGGCGGGGTAGTAGGGTATGTGGTTTACCCTCTTAGATGGAGCTTCGAGCTCTGATAAATCTAGGAAAAGGTTTTAACGCAATAGCGGAAGAATCTAACCATTATCTTTTCGCTTCATCATGTCCAGTTCATAAAGATTATTAATAAGAATGATTTCCGGCACTTATGGCATCAGATGACATATTTCATGGTGATTTAGGAATCATAGGTGGGGGAGTAGGCGGTATGGGATGTGCTATTATCGCAGCATACAAAGGCCTTAAGGTTACTATCTTTGAAGGAGGTAGAATGGGTGGTATTGTAACTTCTCTTTATGCTCGAAAAATCGTTGAAAATTATCCAGGTAATCCAAGTATTCTTGCTAAAAGACTTATCGACGAGTTTGTAATCCAAGCTCAAGAAGTAGAAGCAGAGATTATAGATGAAAGAGTAATCAAAGTTCAGAAAAAAGACGATGTTTTAACAATCATAACTAATGAAAATAGCTATAATTTTAGAAGTCTAGTTATTGCTACTGGTTCGAAACCTGCTGAATTAGGAGTTCCAGGTGAAAACAAATTCAAGCGAAAAGATAGAGGTGTTTACAACTTCGTATCAGATCCAGATCGTTTCAAAGGATGTGAAGTAGCTGTTATTGGAGGAGGAGATACTGCTATTGATGCAGTCAGAACTATCTCAGGAATTGCAAAGAAAATCTATTTAGTTCATAGAAGAGACAGTTTCAGAGCAGCTGAAACTACTGTTCAAGAAATTGTTGATAATGATTTAGCTGAGATTGTTTACAAACATCAGTTGAAAGAACTTCAAGGTGAAGATAACTTACAAAAGGTAGTTCTCTTCAATGTTGATACTAAGGAAGAAAGAGTATTAGATTGTGACAAATGTGTTTTGGCAGTCGGTCTTAAAACTAGTGTAGAAATCTTTGAAGACATTGGTTTAGAAACTGATGGAAAATTGATTCTTGTTGATAGGGAAATGAGAACAAATGTTCCAGGTGTTTTTGCTATAGGAGATATTGCCTCAAAATATCAACTAATTGTTATTGCCGTAGCTCAAGGTGCTATTGCAGCTCACAATGCTTTTGGAATGATCAGAAAACCATACTGGTATAAAGATGAAGGATGGCCAACAGAAATTTGCTAAACTTCACTTCTTTTTTTGTTTTTTCATTTAATTTATATGTAAGTTCATTTTTCTGATATTATGGATTTATTTTCTCGAATAGCTGATAGATATGATAAAATCATAAGATCTTCTGCTGTTGAAGAAACTGAACAAGGCCCAAAGTTTCGTTCTCCGAATGATTGGCCTTTATATAGGAGTGGCAACCCCTTCTCATGTTTTCTTCGTTTTCCCACATTTCCATTATCAGATGCTTATAGATGCTATTTATCACTAGCGCCGTAAAACCCAGCCATTTATGGCTGGGATGAAAGGCGCTCACAAGCCCAAAGTATAACGAAATTTTCGCAAAACGAATAGCACGTTGAGGAAAACCGTACATGATAAATAATTTTTAAAAATCACTGGATTTTTTTGAGAGTCATCACTACCATTTCACATAATATATTGATAGGTAAGAAG